>NZ_JAMPKJ010000080.1 GCF_039962115.1 Funiculus sociatus GB2-C1
GATGAAATTATTGCTTACTTTGACAACCGAACTACGAGTGGTGTTGTTGAGGGTATTAACAATAAGCTCAAGTTGATTAAACGCTCTGCTTATGGGTTTAGGAATTTTGAAAATTACCGAATTAGATGTTTACTTACTTGGCATTTTAATTATTGAATTAGCATACTAAGTACTGAAGAGCCATAATGATTGAGGCTGTGATACAGATGCTTGAGTATAGTCTATCTTCTGTGAAGAAAGGTTATTAATTAAACTTTCAAGCTTTAGTGTGTATTCAACAAGAGGAGGCTCAGGCTGTACCTTGCACTCCTCAAATCTCGACACGAGAGAATCGAACCTACCCGGAATATGTTGTGGCCACCCCTCCTCTACCCAAGCTCTACAATATGGAAGGTTCCCCTCAGTAGCCTTCAAAGCGAAGGGTAAGTCTTTATACGCAACCCAACTATCATTTACACGCCATCCCACAGCATTAGCAAAACGAACCCAAATTTCGTAACCTGCGCCCTTAGTACCGCCAAGCTCCTGCCAAATGCGTTGCTGTACACTAAAGCCAAAGCGCCCATTACTGGATGTGACCCAGAGTTGGTCGATAGTGTGTAAAGTTTGATAGGGAAATTTTCTAATATCATTTGTTCCAAGCCAGCCTTCTTGTTTTCGACCAGCTACCTCAAGCATTATTGCCTTTGTTTCCCGATCGGCTTCTTTCCAACTTCGGGATGCCAGCAGATTCTGTAGCAAAGTGTAGTCTACTCTATGCTCAGAAGTGAGAGCATCAGTTGCGCTTTCTAATTCAACAGCAGACTCAATCTGATTTGATTCAGGTAAAGGTGCAGACTTAGATGACCTCCTACGAATATCCGGCTCGACTGAACTAGATGACGAAAATGCGTTTGAGGTTTCCATCCGCGACTGTGCAATTCTTTCTAATGCCTTTACAGCCTCAAGATCCCGACCAGCAGCGGCAATATTCACCCGAAGCCACAGCTGCTTTGCCAGCTCAATATCCTTGCCAACTTCAGCCTGGTACGCATCATTTTTGAGCATGGCAATATCGGCTAAAGTTGCGTATCGCGGTAAAACAATCAGGCGAGACTTGGTTATAGGTTCAGCAATACTATAAGGCGTTTGCTGAGGTTTGCCGTGTTGACGATTGATTTCAGGTAGTCGATAGCTCAAATACTGGTTCAATCGCTCAACAGTAGCACATTTACCTTGAACACCTAATCCTTCTAGTAGCGCACGGGTGAAGGCACCTTGTTGTAGAGCCTCAATTTCATAGGAATATTCATTCGGACTACAGGAAAAAATGCTGAGGACTCCGGTTTGACGGGCAAGTTCAGCCGTTTGATTGCCGATACCTTCTCCAGAACGAGTACCTTGATTGCGGCAAGCATCAAAAATTAAAACAACGTTATCCGCACCACAAAGACGCAGATTGTCAGTAATGTAGGTAATCGAAATCGCCGTATTTTCTATATCATTTGCATCGCCATCTAAAGGCATCAGATAATCGCGTCCCTCGTGGCGCATCCCGTGTCCGCTGAAGAAAAACCAAAAGTTATCCCCAGCAGACATTTTTGCTTCTTTACCCAACTGTCGCAGCACTCGTAGCAGGTTGCTGCGAGAAGGTCGTTTATCGGGTGAATCATCAGAAAAGAACAAGACTTGATTAAATCCTGCCTCGTTGCAGAGAAATTCCTGCATTAGCTGTGCATCCCGCTGGGCATAATTTAGCGGTTGCAGGAAATCGTATTTGTTGATGCCAATTGAGACCGCCCAATTCTTTACCATTTCCCTCTACTGTCGCCGTTTGAACTTGAGGGTTATTGCACTTTTGCCACCAACTTTAGTCCCGCTTCCTAATAAACTTACTTGTCCCTCGCCGTTCACTTCTACCGATAGCTCAACTTCATCTAGCTGGGTAAACTGCATATTAGCTTGTTGTTCAGCATGGCTAAATAGTTGATCTACTGTTTTCATAAACTTAGCCAGTCCATGCTCTAGTTTCTGCACGCTGACATCGTGAAGTCTAAACTTATCCGTCTTTTGCTCAACTTTTTGCAATTTAAACTCATCTGGTTGAACTTCGTCAGCCCAAAAGTTCGCTCCTACATCCATCCCAATTTTCGCGCCTTCAGGAGCAGTTGGCTGAGGGGAATCACTCAGAGTCTCGTAAGTTACAACCCGAATTGTTTCATCTGACATAAAAGCTTGTTGATTTCAACACTTTATTCATAATGGCAGATGCTAAGGCGAACTATATACCGGCTTTACTTAAGTGGGACAGACAAGATTGGCTGGACGCGATCGCACAACAATTCTTCGCTATATTGCAAGAAATGCGATCGCCCTAACTTAGCCAAACTTGCCCCCTTCTGTGGCACCCTGAGAAACAGAGAGGAACGCAAAAAGTAAAGAAAAGGTTATGCAAACTCTGCCAATTCCCAACACTGCATCTAACGAACCCGCTTTTGACACTGCCATTAAGCGCCGCAAAACCCGTCCGGTAAAAGTGGGAAATGTCACCATCGGCGGCGGTTATCCGGTGGTGGTGCAGTCGATGATTAATGAAGATACCCTGGATATCGACGGATCGGTTGCCGGAATTCGTCGATTGCACGAGATTGGCTGCGAAATTGTGCGCGTCACTGTGCCTAGTATCGGTCACGCTAAAGCTTTGGCGGAAATTAAACAGAAATTAATCCAAACTTACCAAATTGTGCCTTTGGTTGCCGATGTGCATCACAACGGGATGAAAATCGCCTTGGAAGTAGCCAAGCACGTTGATAAGGTGCGGATTAATCCTGGGTTGTATGTGTTTGAGAAGCCAAAAGCAGATAGAACTGAATATACCAAAGCTGAATTTGACGAGATTGGCGAAAAAATCCGCGAAACTTTAGAACCATTGGTGGTTTCTTTGCGAGATCAGGGCAAGGCGATGCGAATCGGGGTAAATCACGGTTCTCTTGCTGAAAGAATGCTGTTTTCCTACGGCGACACTCCTGAAGGGATGGTGGAATCTGCTATAGAATTCATCAGAATTTGCGAATCCCTGGATTTCCACAACCTGGTAATTTCTCTCAAAGCGTCGCGGGTTCCGGTGATGTTAGCAGCATATCGCTTGATGGCGAAGCGGATGGATGAACTGGGAATGGATTACCCTCTGCATTTGGGTGTCACGGAAGCTGGTGATGGCGAATATGGACGCATCAAGTCTACGGCAGGAATTGCTACCCTGTTAGCTGATGGAATTGGGGATACTATCCGGGTGTCTCTCACCGAAGCGCCAGAAAAAGAGATTCCCGTCTGCTACAGCATTCTGCAAGCTTTGGGTTTGCGGAAAACGATGGTTGAGTATGTCGCTTGTCCTTCTTGTGGTCGCACATTGTTTAACCTAGAAGAAGTGCTGCACGAAGTTCGGGAAGCAACTAAACACCTCACCGGGTTAGACATAGCAGTGATGGGTTGCATTGTCAATGGGCCTGGAGAGATGGCGGATGCTGACTATGGCTATGTTGGTAAACAACCTGGTTATATCTCGCTATATCGTGGCAGAGAAGAGATAAAAAAAGTACCAGAGTCGCAAGGAGTTGAAGAATTGATTAATTTAATTAAGGCAGACGGACGCTGGATTGACCCTTAAGTTAAGAAAAGTTAGGAGTTAAGAGTGAGGAATCAGGAATTGTTAACTCATAACTCCGAATTCTCTAATTCCGGACTGTAACCTAGTGCAGATGGATAGAGAAGTGCGCTCTAATGCTGGGTAGAAATTGCCTGTGTTAGAGTTAGCGTAATTCCTTGGCAGTAATTCCCCCCAGCTCAGACAGGAAAATGGTAATTACAAAACGTGGGCTTGTTCTAAGTGCGACAGCAGCAACAGTGGCTGCGATCGCTATTACCGGAGTAGGTATTCATCTCCCCAAAAGTCTAGCAGTCTTGCGCGAAAGCCCCAAGGAGCTAGTAGACGAAGTTTGGCAAGTTATCGACCGCTCTTATGTGGATGGCACCTTTAACAAGGTAGATTGGCGCGCAGTTCGCAAAGAGTATCTCAATAAGTCTTACAGCAACAAGGAGGAAGCTTATAAAGCTATCCGGGAAATGCTGAAGAAACTGAATGACCCCTATACTCGGTTCATGGACCCAGGAGAGTTCAAGTCAATGCAAATTGACACTTCTGGGGAATTAACAGGGGTTGGTCTGCAACTTGCCCAAGATGAAAAAACCAAGAAGTTAACGGTAATTGCGCCAATTGAAGATACGCCAGCTTCTAAGGCTGGTGTATTGGCTAAGGACATCATCACCAAAATCGATGGCAAAACTACCGATGGGATGGATGTCAATGACGCGGTGAAGCTGATTCGGGGACAGCCGGGAACCTCAGTGACGCTAACGGTTCAGCGGGGGGACAAGGAATTAATGTTTCCTCTGAAACGGGCGCGAATTGAAATCCATCCGGTGCGCTTTAGCAAGAAGACAAGTCCTACTGGCGACATTGGCTATATTCGCTTGACTCAGTTCAGCGCTAATGCTTCTAAGGAAATGGCAGACGCGATTAAAGCGTTAGAGGCGCAGAATGTGAATGGCTACATTCTGGATCTGCGCTCTAATCCGGGCGGTTTACTGTACTCTAGTATTGAAATTGCCCAGATGTGGCTTAAAGAAGGCACAATTGTCTCAACATCCGATCGCCAGGGAGAAAGGGATCGAGAGACGGCTAATAATCGCGCCTTGACTGATAAACCGCTGGTGGTGCTAGTGGATGGCGGATCGGCTAGCGCTAGTGAAATCCTCTCTGGAGCTTTGCAGGATAACAAGCGGGCTGTTTTGGTGGGTACAAAGACCTTTGGTAAAGGTTTGGTGCAATCGGTGCGGGGCCTGGGCGATGGTTCGGGTTTGGCGGTGACGATCGCTAAATACTATACTCCCAAGGGTCGCGATATCAACCAAGCGGGAATTGTCCCGGATCAGGTGCTGGAACTCTCGGATGAACAGCGCAAGTCGTTGCAGACTGACCGAGATAAAATCGGCTCTCAGGACGATCCTCAATACTCGAAAGCGCTGGATGTGCTGAATCAGGAGATTGCTGCGAAAAAAGGAAATAGGGCAGAAAAGAAATTTTAGATTCTCCTCCCGGCAAAGGAGTTTCTGGACTTCTGATGATTTTGGGTTGAATCTACGGTTCTCATTTGTGTGTAATACTTCTGACCTCTCCCCAACCCCTCCCCTACAAGGGGAGGGGCTAATTCTCCTTTTCTACAAGAGAACTACAAGGGAAGGGGGTTGAATCGTTAGGTCTGTATTTGACTCAACTGCGAACCGCTATAAAATCTAAAATCTTAAATTATGCGGGTTGGCACTTTCCAGCGCGGATTAAGCCGATGCGACGAGCGATCGCTTCCTCTTGAGAATTAAATGGCCCCCAGCGTTCCACAAATGCTGATTCTTCCTCCCTTTCGACGCGATCGCTGGGGATAATTTCGCATTTTTGATCTTGTCGCTTGACAATATACCAAGTTTGTGAATCAGTCATTTTAAGTAAAAGTTAATTCCACACAGAGAGACTGCTAGGGTTTTGGAGCGGCTGCATTGGTTGAAGTTCCTATGTCTGGCTGTAACAGGATTGGTAAACCGCCTTGCCCTTGACCGCCCATCACCACAATTTTAGAATTGGGGGATTGAGCTAGTTTTTCAGTGGCTTCAATTGCCCTCAATTGCAGCATTCGGTCGCTCAGTCCTTGAGAAATTATTTTTTGAGAATCAGAAATACCTCTGGCTTCAATGCGTTTTCGCTCAGCCTCTTGACGCTCTTTTTCTAAAGTAAACTTCATCTGCTGGCTTTGCTGCTCGACTTGGAGTTTTTGCTCAATTGCGGCTTGGAGCGTATCAGGGAGTTTAACTTCCCTCAACAGAGCTTCTTCAACTATAAAACCAAGAGGTAATAACTGCTCGCTTAGCCGTTGGCGAAGCTGATTAGCAACTTCTTGGCGTTTGGTCGAGTAAATTGCTACAGCCGGGTAACTAGCAGTAATTTCGCGGACAAGGGAGCGAAATCGGGAAGTAATAATATCTCCCTCTTCAGTACCAATATTTTTATAAACTTCCGCTGCTTTCTGCGGATCTAGTTTGTATTGAAGAGTGACATCGATATTGAAAGCTAAACCTTCTTGGGATGTAGCCTCTATAGTTTCCTTCATATCCCTTAGTCGAGTGGAAAATATCTCGACTTCGGTAAAGGGATTGACTAAGTGGACACCAGGATTAAGGGTGCGTTCGGAAACCCTTCCCAAGGACTCTACAACGCCGATATTTCCAGCGGGGATAATCAATAAACTGCGGAAGACGGTAGAAAGCGCTGCAATTGCTCCAACGAGCGTTGCGATCGCTTGTACCGCCAAGCGGCCTCTTTCATTCTTAACTTTACCAGCATTCAAGAAAACGAGGATAGAAATTAACGTTATCAGGAGTGAAGCTATAAAAGACATAAATTTCCCTCCATCAGCTTTGAAAAATTACAACTTAATTTGATCATAGATCCTGCTGGTTAAAGTTAGGTAATTAAACAGCAAAAAGCTAATTCGGGCTGTTATATTTTTTTAAAGCTACTGAGATTTAAAGAGTAATTAATCACAAAGTTTGAAATAAACCATACAGTAAGGAAAAAGGCAAAAGAGTAAGATTACTTACGTTTCTATTTTTTGTATAGTTTGTGTTTTTTCTCTTCTTTTTGCCTTTTTCCTTTTGCCTTTTTTAGCCGTTGGTAGCTAAGACTTTTTCAGCTAGTTTTCCGGGGACTTCTTGGAGATGGTCGTGTTGCCAGTGGAAGAAGCCAACGCCCATTGTAAGACTTCGCAATTCTACGATAAAGTCGTGCATCTCAGCTTGGGGTAAATACGCGGAAACGCAATCCCAACCTGCCCAATCTGATTTAGCTTCGTAGCCGAGAATTTGTCCCCGCCGTCCGCTCAGCAGTTGGAGGACTTTGGAGGTAAACTCGCTGGGGGCGCATACTTGAACTGAGGTAATCGGTTCAAGCAGGGTTGGTTCGCACTTTTGCATTCCTTCCTGCATGGCAATTCGGGCAGCTTGTTTAAATGCCTGTTCCGAACTATCGACTGAGTGGTATGAACCATTTGTCAGCGTTACCGCTACATCGACGACTGGGAAACCCAAGGGGCCATGAGTGAGATATTCCCGCACTCCCATCTCAACGCCGGGAATATATTGTTTAGGAACGACACCGCCAACAATAGTTTGATTGAAGTTAAAGCCTTCGCCACGGGGTAGGGGTTTGATTTCCAGGTATACGTCGCCGAATTGCCCGTGTCCGCCGCTTTGGTGCTTGTAGCGCCCGTGAACTGAGGGGGCAGTTTTGCGGATGGTTTCTTTGTAGGGAACTCGCGGCAGATGGGTTGTCATCGGCAGGTTGTATTTGCGCCGCAGTCGGTCGAGAGCAACTTGCAGGTGAATGTCGCCTTGTCCCCAGAGGATGACTTCGTGAGTGTCGCCGTGTTGTTCCCAGGCGAGGGACGGATCTTCTTCTAGCAGTTTGCCTATGGCGCTGCTGAGTTTAACTTCGTCGTTGCGCTTTTCGGGCGCGATCGCCATTGCGTATACTGGGGAAGTCTGCTCGGCTTTCGGTAATTCGGTTGCCAATTGTGCATCGGCTGTCAAGGTATCGCCTGTTTTAATTGCTTCCAAGCGTCCCAGTGCCACAATTTCACCAGCTTGGGCTTGTGTGACAGTTTGCTGTTGCTGTCCCATCAAGCGGTACAATCCGCCAGCACGAACCCCATTCAGGACAATTCCATCTGTTAACGTACCTTGCCAAACCCGCACGAGGGAGAGTTTCCCACCTTGGGGAGTGTAATAGGTTTTAATAACTTGCGCTAAGGGAGCATCGGCGTGGAGAACAATTCCCCGACGTTCCGCAGTAGTTGCGGGATCTGGTGCTTCTCGCAATAAAGCTTCCAACAGCGGTCGCACTCCATAATCTTGCTCAGCAACCCCCAGGAACACAGGCACAATTAAATCTGCCCCTAACTCCATTTTCAAGTCTTGGATAATTTCTTCTTGGGGCGGGTTAATTTCCTCTAGCAGTTCTTCTAGCAAGTGGTCGTCAAAATCTGCCAATGCTTCCAGCATCTCTGTGCGTGCTGCTTGCTCTTGTTCCTTCAAGTCTTCTGGCATTGGCACCGGGTCAGCTGGCGCACCCGGATGGTAATGATAAGCTTGTTCGCTCACCAAGTCGATAAATCCGGTCAGTTGTTCGCCTTGACCGATGGGATACTGGTGTGGGACGATCGGGCGGCTGGAAACCGTTTTCAGGGCGTTTAGCACGTCCATGAAGTTGTTATTCGCCCGATCCATTTTGTTGATGAAGACTAGGTGCGGGATTTCCCAGTCGTCGAGAAATTTGAATAAAGGTGCGAGGGTGAGGACGCGATTGGTGTGCGGTTCGCAGACTACAATCGCTGCATCCACGCCAATGAGAGCGTTATAGGTTTCTTGTGCAAATTCTACCGAGCCGGGACAATCTACAAAAGTGAAGCGGACACCGCCGTACTCTGTGCTGGCAGCGCATACCTCTACACTCATCTGGCGATCGCGTGCTTCTTGGGAACTATCTGCCACCGTGTTACGGTCTACAGTACGTCCTTTGCGGGAAATTGTCCCACTGACGAACAGCAAGCTTTCCAGTAATGTAGTTTTGCCACTTAAATACGGGCCGACAATTGCAACATTTCGTGTCCCGGAAACGACTTTTTCGTTCATAATTCACCTCCAAGGAAAAAAGGAGAGAAGCAGATTGACACCATTGGCAATCGGCGGGATGTTCCCGCTCTCCTTTCTGGGTGCCATTCACTGCTTGTTAGCTGTATGGATTTATTGATCCCTGACTGTGAGATTAGCGCGTTTGACTTCCCGGAAATGAAAGTTGCAATTTCTTTTAAAGCAAACTCACCCAAAAATTAACTTAGATAAATTACTATTAAATCAGCGTAAATTTTATCAATAAATGAAACATATTAAAAAGTATTTGTTAGAAAAATACTGGATATCAGGTCAACAAGCGTAACAATTGTAAACAAAAAGGTGACTCGAAAAATGGGAAGGCATCGGCATCTGGAATGGATAAATATACCTCACAGTCCCAAGCCTGGAACCGCACGAAAAAAGCCCGCGTCCTCGGATTTCGTTGGTAGGCCCTTGACTTTAGTCGTTAGGCTCTCGCTGTTACTGGTGGGGATAATGCCCCCGGTTGGCGCTTTACCAACTTCCACGCCTATAAAAGTCGCCCAAGCGCCACAGGCGGTGGATTCGGTAAATCAGGGTTTGCAGATGATTCAACAGGGGAAAGTATCAGAAGCGATCGCATCCTTTCAACGCGCCACCAAACTCGATCCCAAACTGGCACCAGCGCATTACAATTTAGGACTAGCTTTGCGGCAGGCGGGACAATTGCAACCATCGGCGGATGCCTTTTACCAAGCGACACAAGCCGATCCCAAATTTGCCTTAGCTTTTGCCAATTTAGGCGCGGCGCTGCTGGAGGGCAACAATTTACAGCAGGCGGGTGATTATTTAGTACGGGCGCTGGAAATCGACCCCAAGTTGGGGGTAGCGCATTACAATCTGGGTTTGGTCAGGGAACAGCAAGGAGATTGGGAGAAAGCGATCGCATCTTTTAAAAAAGCTATGCAGTTGAGTCCAAATGCACCAGAACCTGCTTATCATTTGGGCTTATCTTATTTGCAACAAAATAAAACTAACGAAGCTAAAAAAGCATTTCAACAAGCCCTAGAAATTAGCCCCAAATACCCTGAAGCTCACTACAATCTCGGTTCAATTTTAATGAATCAAGGAAAATTAGACGAAGCTTTAAACGCTTTTCGCCAAGCAGCCGAAGCTAATTCTAATTACGCCAATGCCTACTATGCAGCAGGTTTAGTATTTTTGCGCCAAGGCAAATACAGCGATGCTCAGCAATTACTACAATACGCCAAAGACCTCTACGCTGCTCAAGGTAACACCCAGTGGGTAAGGAATTCTCAGGAATTATTGCAAAGAGCGCAAAATCCTAATTAAGGCTCACCCGGATCAATTAATTGGGTTCTTCATTACTTGGTATGCCAAACTATTAGTTTAAAGGGCTGAAAAGCCTGGAATAGAAACCTTTGGGGCTTCTTAGCGCCTCCACCGCCAAAATAATTAAAAGTAATGCCCAAAACTCCTGCTGAGTAACAGTTATGGGCATCGCAGGAGGCAGATTAGCATATCAGGTACGGAAGAGCCATTAATTGCTGCTGCGATGCACTTTGACGCGCCTAGTCGGATCTTGCTTCTTCACCCAAGACAAAAATTTTTGCATCTGAGGTTCATCCTTCAGTCTTTCCACACAGTTGAGTTCTTGGGCTAATCTCGTATTATCAAACAAAGTATGTATCTGTCGATGGCAGGCAGAACAAATATTTGTAGTAGGGCCTGGAGCTTCATTTTTCCGCTTGGTTTTCTGTCGCGGAACTAGATGATGTACAGTTAATTTTTCTACTTCTCTTTCGCACAATTCTCACTGCATTGATTGATGAAACTCCTACTCCCTTACTTGGCAAAATAAATTAGGATTGCCTTTAACAAGGTTATGCTCTTTAAAAGCATTACTTTTTTAAGTATATGATTATTATAATAATTTGTAGAGCAACTCTATTTGATTAACGAAGCCCTGAGACACAGAGGGCGCAGAGGAAGAGAAAATAGAGAGGTTGATAAATAAATTAGGATTGCAATATTAGAAAATAATTCGGTAAATATACGAATTTAGAACCAAGGGAGAGAGTGGTAGGTGTATTAAAGAAGCGATCGCTTCCATGAACCTCATCCTTCGCCCTTGCAAAATTCATGTCTCAAAATTATCAGAAAAATAGTGTTATCCCAGGTGCAACATTTGTAGCCGCAGGCGCGGCGACAGGTGCCGGAGTTTCCGCTGCTGTTGGCGGGATGGGATTAGTTGGAGGATTTGGAGCTGTTGGGCTTGGTATGGCACCAGTTATGGCGGCGGGAGCTGTTGCTGGCGCTGCTGCCTACGGAGCTTTTACAGCGATAGGAGAAGGAGATACTTTCGCTTTAGGTGCCATAGGAATTGGTGCAGCAGGTGGCGCTAGTTTTTACTCAGTTTTTGGCGGCATGGGATTAGCGTTTAAAGGAACGGCTGTAGGAATTGGCATGGCTCCGATGACAGCTGTTGGTGCAGTAATTGGACTGGGAATTTATGGGTTGCACAAAGTCAAACCAGAGCCTGGAGAGCGTTTAATGGGTGCGATAGATGCCTTCGAGCGGATGGAAGAAAAAATATTGTGGCAAGACGCTTACACCGAGGCACTTTTAGAATTAGAACTGGCAGCATTAGAAAAAAAGTTAGCTGGTGATGCTGTAGAAATAAAATTTGCTAATTGGGAAGTGGAGGATGAATTAGAGGAATTGAAGGCTAAAATACAGCCAAAAACTAATATAAACTCCTCTAACCCAAGCCTCAAGTTATCGGGAAATGGTGAAACTTCTGCTTACAAGACAACGCCATCAAAAACACAATTTGTTAATTCTGGAATTCAAGCTGAATTGATGGCAGTAAAAACTCAGACACCTGAAGCTTGGAAATGCGTACACACTCTAAAGGGACACTCAGCCTCAGTCAATTCCGTTGCTATCAGCCCCGATGGTGAAATGGTTGCCAGTGGGAGTGATGACAAAACAGTTACTTTGTGGAACCTGAAAACAGGAAAACAGATTTTCACCTTTATTGGACAAGCACAGGAAGTTTATTCAGTGGCAATTAGTCCAGATAACAAGACTCTTGTCAGTGGCAGTTTTGATCAAAAAATCACTAACTGGAATTTGCGAAAAAAAGAATTTATCCGCACCTTCTTTTATTTAAACTCACCCTACAGTCATTCCGGCTTTGTTTACTCAGTTGCCTTCAGCCCGGATGGAAAAATTATTGCTAGTGGAAGTGCCGATAAAACTATCAGGCTTTGGAATGGGTACGGGGGCAAATTAATCCGTACTATTAATGGACATTCAGATGCGGTTTTGTCTGTTGCTATTAGTCCCGATAGTCAAACTATCGCTAGTGGAAGTGCCGATAAAACTATTAGGCTTTGGAATTTGATTAGCGGACAGCAGCACCACATTCTCGCGGGGCATTCCGGCTGGGTTAATTCTGTTGCCTTCAGCCCGGATGGAAAGACTCTCGCTAGTGGGAGTGGAGACACCACAATCAAGTTCTGGAATCTCAAAACCGGAGAAATGATTCGCACTTTCTCAGGACATTCATCTGGGGTTAATTCTGTTGCCTTTAGCTCCAATGGAAAAACTTTGGCTAGTGGCAGCACCAACAGCGTTAAAATTTGGAACCTGCACACTGGAGAACTACTAGAAACTCTTTCTGGACGTGGTGCGGTTGCTTTTAGTGCTGATGGAAATACCTTGGTGAGTGGCGCTAATGGTGGCACTATTAAAATTTGGCATCAGTCCTGTGAGACGAATAAATCTCAATCTAACTTTGTGCTATCTGGGGAATGGTGGGAAGTTTTGGGTGTGGAAAAAAGTGCTTATCCTAGCGATGTGAAGCGTGCATACATTCGCTTAGGAAGGCAGTATCATCCTGATATTAATTCCTCTGCTAGTGCTAAAGCTACAATGCAGGCAATTAATCAGGCATATGATCAGTACCGGAAAGAAATAAGCGGCAATACGGTTCGGTTAAGATAATGCAGCCTACCCAACACATGAGTCGAGACGTTCTATAGAACGTCTCTACAAAGAAAATTTTAAGATTTATTTAGGAGGGCTATAGTAAGCTTTTAATTCTTGCCCAGAGGACAAGTAACAGGCTGATCTCCCAAGGAATCTATGAATGTAGTTTCATCTTTGTAATGCCGGGGAGTTTGCAGTAATAATCGCCAAGCTTGTCCGGCATCTAATAAGTTATGTTGTTCTGGATAGTGTATCATTAACAAGTTTTGAACCATTGGATAATAGTCCGAGTTCATTGCCGGAAAAATATGATGTTCCGTATGGTATGAGAAATTTAAGTGCAGCAAATCAAAGATTTTGGGAACTCGGAGAGAAACACTATTCATCAGCGGATCGTTAACGCTGGTCATCTCGCATATCATGTGATTTGTATAAATATAAAACATGACACCAGCGTAGCCAATTGCAAGCGGGAGGAAGTAGCTGAGTAGGAGTTTGATGGGGTTAAAGTCTAGAAACGCGATGATACTGAAATGAATCCCTAATATTAATAGAAATTCCCAGGCGATCGCTTGCCTATCTTTGCCACTCACTTTAAAAGCAGCAGGCACATAATCTACAGACTCATTATTAAACAACACCACCGAAGTTAGGTTGCGAAAAGTATGAACCAGCCATGCTGATGTCATCCCTACAGTTAACCATAATGGATTAACTTCATTAGATGGGACGAATAGATTTTGAATCCATTTTCCCCAAGTATCAGGCTGTTGATATAAGTAATTGCGATCTGGATCTTTCAGGGAATTGGTATTATTGTGATGCACTCGATTATGAACTGCTTTCCACAACGTCGGTGGCATCCACATAATCGTTAATCCGAGAAAGCTTACCAAACGCATCAGGCGAGAATTTCTAATCGCGCTGCCGTGCATGAGGTCATGGGAGCTGAATAGTAAGAGAATGACACTATTGCCCATCACCAGGCTTAGCGGTAAATAAAGCCACAATAAATATACAGACCACTGGTCTAACTTAGATGCGATCGCCCAGCCCAATATCACAATTGCTACATTAATTAATAAAATGAATAACTTATTGGGATCGGGTGCAAACGCAGCATCAGGAAGAAGAGGACGCAATTTTTTGGCGTACTCTGATTGAGGAATCATTACTTGGTTATCCAAAATTAAAGACCGGTATTTTAACTTAACAGATTCTTATTGTACCCTATCTTAAGAGATACATTTTTTTTGATTTCGTTAAAAAAAGCTTAAAATTTTTTTCGTTTATTATCAATAAATATAGTTTAAATGAAAATCCTTTTTTCTGAAACCTGCGCTATTAATAGATTTCTTAAAGATAACTGTAAACCCTAAAATATTTTACCTCTTTAGAGAGATGGAATCAAAAAAACGGTAGCTTAAGCTCCAGCTATCCCAGTCCTCTAGTTAGATTACGAGGGTGGCTATGACTTCAACTTCAGTATTAGAAAACATCGAAAAATATATCCCTTTAGTAGGGGATGTCAATATCAAAACCCCATTAGCATATAAGACCAGCCGTGGGGCTGTCAAGGTAGTTAACGCAGCACAAATGGCAGTAGCAGAGGCTTATATTAACGGGTTTGAAGTGCCTGATGCTGTACTGCGATCGCTTTTCGATACCTTCATGCCCATCTTGTTCAAATATTTTCCCTCTCTTTTAGCACCCTACGACTGGGTATTAAAAGAAACCGATCATCTCGCCGAAGGTTCACGAGATCTAATGAAACTTCAGTATGACTTGCCACAAGCCATGCTGAATACAATGTTAGGAGATGGGAAACTTATTTATCCCAAATACAGCATGGCATTGTGGGAAAAAGGCGCAGCCAATCTTGAGCAAGCCCAAATGCAAATGATCGATGATGTAATTGAGAAGCTAGAGATCGAAGACGGCGACAATATTTTAGACTTTGGCTGTGGTTGGGGATGCGTTCCCAATTATATTCTTTCCAAGTTTCCCAATGTCAAGTTTACGGGAATTAATTTGAGCCACGAACAATGCGAATATATGCGTGGCAAAATGCAAGATCCGGAAAGTTACCTTAGTTCAGGACGATTTACGCTGTATGAAGGCGACTTAAATGATGCCTTCTTTGACACAAAGTTTGACAAAATTCTCTCGATTGGCGTTTTCTGCCATGTGGGTAATTTAACCAAAGCCTTCCACAAATTAGCTTCATTCTTGAAGGAGGATGGCAAAGTTTTTATTCACATTATCACAGTCCGCACCCCTAACAACATCTCCAGCGTTTACACCCACAAATACATTTTTCCGCATGGTCGTTACTGGAATTTCGATGCAGTTCCTAGCCATAACAAAGACCTAAAAACCATTCAAAGATGGTACCTCAACGGCTATAACTACTCTACAACCTTTGCTAACTGGCTAAAAAACTTTGATGACAATCAGGCAACAAACAAACAGTTAGAGTATGGCATCGAGTATGCAAAATTCCGCCGGATTTGGAGGTTTTATTTGATATGGTTTGTTCGCAACTTTGCTAGTTGTAATGGGGAATATAACGGCAACGGTCAATTTTTATTGACTCATACTTAATGCAGTCTCAAATTGAGGCATAGCGTCTAACATTGGCGTTTCCAAGCCTAATAATAGAAGAGAAGCGAGGGAAATATCTATAACTTAATCGTGGATGCTGCCATCAGGCATGATAGCTCCGCTGAGGTTAGCTCCCCTGAGATTGGTTTGAGATAAATTTGCGCCATGTAAGTTGGCTCCAGTGAGGTTGGCTCCCCTCAAATCTGCCCAAACCAAATCTGCCTGACTCAGGTTAGTACCGCTGAGGTTGGCTTCACGCAGATTGACTCCGGGGAGATTGGCTTTACTCAGGTCTATCCCTGCCAGACAAACTTGAGGAGCAATTAACAACGCTCCTGCTGAGGCAGGTTCAAACCATTCAGGAAACTTAGTTTGTTCGTTGTAGAGAGCTTTTTGTAAGTTGGCTTTGAGTAAGTTTGCCTCCCGCAAGTCAGCCTCATAAAGGTGTGTTGAACTCAAGTTTGCCTCACAGAGGTTGGCTCCACTCATGTCGGCTCCCCGCAGGTCGGCTAAACTCAAATTGGCTCTACTCAGCTCAGCGCCAATTAAGTCAGCGCCAATCAAGTCGGATAAACTCAGATTGGCTCCACGCAGGTTGGTGCCAATCAAGTCAGCTAAACTCAGATTAGCTGCAATTAAGTAGGCTCCAATCATCTCGGCTCCGCTCAAGTCGGCTCTACGCAAATCTGCCTCGCACAGGTCAGTCAGTTCCATGTTGGCTGCTGCTAGAGTAGCTCGGCTGAGAATGGCTCGGCTAAAGGTTGCCTTCTTTAGGTTTGCCCCACTGAAATCCACCTGACTGAGATTTGCCCCGCTTAAGTCGGTATCAGACAGTTCGGCTAGACAAAAATCTCTTTCTCCAGCTGCGTATCTCCTGAATAGTTCATCCGCGTCCATCAATTAACCCCTTGGTTTCCTCCCTCATTCAGTAGATTAAGCTATCACAATAAAAAAAGCCCCCAGCTGGAGGCAAATTTTTTATTGTAGTGCTTCAAAAACACTTAAAGCAGATAGAGGATTGTGAACAGAACAATCCACACGATATCAACGAAGTGCCAGTAAATTTCTGCGGCTTCAACGCCAAAGTGGTGTTCATTGCTGTAGTGGCCGGGTTTGAGACTGCGCCACAACACAGCACCAATTGCCCCAAGTCCTAAGAATACGTGCAAACCGTGGAAGCCAGTCAAAACATAAAAGGTGCTGGCAAATAAGTTAGTGCTAAGACCAAATTCTAAGTGGCTGTATTCGTAAAGCTGACCGCAAAGGAAAATTGCGCCCATGATGCCAGTTAAGGCAAACCATGTCCGCAAACCTTTTACGTCATTCTTTTTGATAGCGGTGTCAGCATTGTGGATCACAAAGCTGCTAGAAATCAGAATTATGGTGTTGATTCCAGGTAGCAATAGCTCTAGTTTTGGCGTTCCTTCGGGGGGCCAAGACGGTGCAACTGCTCGGAAGGCGAGATAAGCAATAAATAAGCCGAAAAAGATCATGCCTTCCGCTACCAGAAATACAATCAGCCCCTCGATGCGAAAATCGTGATGTTCTACGCCGTGGGCTTCCACTGCTGCTTCTGGCTCGTGGTGATAATTTAGGGCAGTTTTTGCTGGGTCAATTGTTGAACCTTGCATGAATCTCCTCTATAAAGAATTGGGAATTAGGGGATTGGGAATTAGGAATTGGGAATTGGGAAAAAGTCTTACCTAGTCTCTAGTCCCTAGCCCCCAGTCCCTAATCCCTAATCCCTATTAACGATTGTGACTTTCTCCTTGACGGTCATCGGGATGAGCCGCAACAGCTGGATCTGGATCTGCACGTAAGGCGGAGTCAGGTCCGGCAGACAAGACTGGATTTCGAGGATCGTCGAGGGGGACATCTACCTTGGTGCGGCGATCGCCCATGCCGTAGTCATAAGGGCCAGTGGCTAACACTGGGTCTTTCTCAAAGTTTTCTACTGGCGGGGGCGAGGTCGTCATCCACTCTAGGGTTAGTCCGTCCCAAGGGTTGTCGGGTGCTTTGGGGCCAGCTATCCAACTCCAACAGGCATTGACAATGAAGGGAATGGTGGAAACGGCGAGTATATAAGCTCCAATGCTGCAAATTAGGTTGAGTGTGGCAAATTTGGGGTCATACTCGGCAATCCGCCGATTCATGCCTTCAATACCCAACTTGTGCATTGGTAGGAAAGCCAAGTTGAATCCAATAAACATCAGGACAAAGTGAACTTTGCCCCAAGCTTCGTTCAACATCCGCCCAGTCATCTTAGGGAACCAGTGGTAGAATCCGGCGTAGATGCCGAAAACGCTGCCACCAAAGAGGACGTAGTGCAGGTGAGCAACTACAAAGTAGGTGTCGTGAACGTGGATGTCGAAGGGTACAGCTGCCAACATAACGCCGCTGATGCCGCCGATAACGAACATGGAGATAAAGCCAAGAGCGAATAGCATGGCGCTGTTGAGGCGCAGTTTGCCGCCCCAAATTGTGGCTAACCAGCTAAAGACTTTAATACCAGTTGGTACGGCGATTACCATTGTGGTGATCATGAAGAACATCCGCAACCAGGCTGGGGTACCGCTGGTAAACATATGGTGCGCCCAGACGATTAGCCCCAAAAAGCTGATAGCTAGGCTGGAATATGCGATCGCCTTGTACCCAAAAATCGGTTTGCGAGCGTGTACTGGCAGGATTTCTGAGATCATCCCAAACATGGGGAGGATCATGATATAAACCGCCGGGTGGGAGTAAAACCAGAACATATGCTGGTACACGATGGGATCGCCACCACCCGTGGGGTTAAAGAAGCTAGTCCCGACCAGCAGGTCAAAGGCTAGGAGAATCAATGCCCCGGCTAATACCGGAGTGGAAATGACAGCTAAGCAGGAGGTGGCGAACATTGACCAACAGAATAAGGGCATTTGGTTCCACCCCATCCCTGGTGTCCGCATCTTCCAGATGGTGACGATAAAATTGATCCCTGCCAAGATGGAGGAGGTTCCCAGCAACAGGACGCTCATAATCCAAATCGCTTCCCCAGCTTTACCGCTGACGATGCTCAAAGGGGGGTATGAAGTCCAACCTGCGCCTGGTGCGCCGACGAAGAAACTGCTCATCAGCAGTATGCCGGCGGGGGGGATCATCCAGAAAGCGATCGCATTCAGTCTGGGGAACGCCATATCCCTTGCCCCAATTAGCAAAGGCACCAGATAATTACCAAACCCACCAGTTCCCGCAGGTACGATCCACAGGAAGATCATCACCGTCGCGTGGACTGTAAATAAGCTGTTGTAAACATCCGGTGCAACAAAATCCGACGCTGGCGTTGCCAATTCTGTGCGGACTGCTGTTGCCAGTGCGCCACCGATCAGATAAAAAATAAACGTTGTAACCAGGTATTGAATCCCGATCACTTTGTGGTCGGTGCTAAAGCCAAAATATTCTCGCCAGTGCGTTACCTTCGGTTCGTCACCGTGAGCAGGTATATTGGCACGTTCTTGAAGCTGTGCTTGTGTCATAACTAATCGCAGGATTGCTGATTGCTAATTGAAGGATTGCTAATTGGCTTTTTTTACCATTACCCATCCTGACCTTAGCGATTAATGGTTGTGGAGATGGTGTAGGCTTTCGGTTGTGACACCCATCTCACTCGCGTAGGGAGCCAAAAACTCAGCATTCGAGAGTTCTACGGGATTCACTGCAACAGACTGATTTAGAGCTTCGTTTCTAGCAACTTCTTGCTGTTCGCCCATCCATTTATCGTAGTCTTCGGGTGTCTCGACAATTACTTTTGTCTTCATCACTCCATGATAGGCACCACAGAGTTCCGCACAGATTACTGGATATTCACCCACTTTATTAGGTGTGAACCGCAGTTCACTTTGCCGTCCTGGAACTGCATCCTGCTTCAACCGAAACTCAGGCACCCAAAAAGCGTGTATTACATCATTAGCTGAGATGTTTAGTTTCACTTCCCGCCCGATGGGAAGGTGTAATTCGCCTGTGGTAACGTTCGTGTCAGGGTAGCTAAAAAGCCAAGCAAATTGCAGGCCCGTAACATTGATTACGTATTCTGGAGCTTGACCTTCCTTATCAGGCGTAGGGCCGATTCGGGGAGAAGTTACGCCTAGTCCTTCAGAATCGCGTTTTTGGGGAAGTTCCTTGCGATTCAGGGCTGTGGCGGGATCGTCTAGGGCTTCTTCTTGTAGCTGTTGATTGCGATTTTCCGTATCTGTCAGGGTGGCAGCGATCGCGGCTCCTGGCATTCTGGCAAAATGTTTATCACTCTTGACATGGGCAACCGAGTGATCCATTGGGCTGATTCCGCCCATCTGGCTGTAAACCTCAAAACTGTAGATAGAGATTCCCAGAACAATCACCGCCGGGATCGCTGTCCACAAAATTTCTAAAGGGATGTTGCCATGCACTGGTGGCCCGTCTGTGTTGTCATCTGGGCGACGGCGAAATCTAATAACTGAAATGATGATTATCCCTTCAACTATCAGAAACAGCCCTGTCGAAATGGTCATCATGGCGTTAAACAGCTTGTCCACCAAGGGAGCTTCCTGGGAAGCTGCTATCGGCAGAAGACCATGATTTTGACCGTACCAGAGGCTGACAAGGGTGACAACAATGCCAACCAGTAAAGTTAGTATCTGACTTGGGATGTTCACGGTTATGTCTTCGATTCCTGCAAAACTGCTGAACAAAATAATCTGGGAATTCAAGCCACAGACAGGATTTATTAGTCAGGCGTCAGTCGTCTGGGAAGATGTGTCAAGTTGTCCATTTGAAACCCCAGAAGGTTCTAACAACTTTCAAACGCCCACGGACAACGGATAAATAAGTAGCTCTATGTCGATCTTAGGAAATCCAAATCAGTTCAGCTTACTTACCACGGTAAGCCTAAGCGAGCTTGCTGGCCAGTAAACCTCCCCTATCTTTATAGATTTCTTTGGGATCGCGCTCTGTCGATGGGTAGGTGGTGCAGCGTCTATGGCGCTGAATTCCGATAATATTTAATTATTGTAACGATTAGTAAATAAAATGTAATCTAATATACCCAAGTCTCCCAATCGGAAGAAATTCCTAAAGCTTTAGCTGATGGTGCAGCAAGGTTATTAGAGTGGTAGCTAGAGTCGGTCATTTTTCCAGCTAGGATGCTAGCTTGGGGATGAGCGGATACTCAGGATTTGATTAAGCAAAATTTGCTTTGGGAAAACTATGACAGAATCCGTCCTTCATCAGGATGTTCGCACTCCGGAGGATTCCCAACCCAGGGACAAGATCCGTCGCCTGGTGTTTAGGATGGCGATCGCTACCTTAATTTTGATGGCAATCGGTAGCGCAACGCGAGTTATGAATGCTGGGCTTGCCTGCCCGGACTGGCCTTTGTGTTACGGTCAGCTAGTGCCATCTTCACAGATGAATCTCCAGGTATTTCTGGAGTGGTTTCACAGATTGGATGCGGCTGTAATTGGGTTAGGCGCGATCGCGCTCACTGCGGTTTCGTGGTGGAATCGTCGCTCTTTACCAACTTGGGTGCCTATTGCATCCACTTTTGCGCTTTTTTTGGTGATTTTCCAGGGTGTCTTGGGCGGACTGACAGTAACCCAACTCCTCCGTTTCGATATTGTCACCGCTCACCTGGGAACAGCTTTGTTGTTTTTCACAACTCTGCTGGTAATTGGTGCCGCACTCCTACCTTATCAAGGCACTGGCACCGCTAGTAAACTGCCGTGGATTAGCTTAAGTGCTGCCATTTTTGTATATTTACAAAGTTTACTCGGTGGATTAGTCGGTTCTCAGTGGGCGCTACATCAGTGTTTTGGAGCGCAAGAACTCTGCACGGTGATGAATAGTCACATTGCCGGAGTTATACCGCCAACCGTTGCCACAATAGCCGTGGTGGTTTTCGCATGGCGCACGCCCGCACTGCATCCGCTACTGCGAAAGCTGGCTAACTTGGCGGGTGGTTTACTGGTGTTGCAAATTGCTCTCGGTGTGGCTACTTTCCGCTTACACCTGCAAGTAGAACCGCTGACAGTGGCTCACCAGGCAGTGGGAGCGGCTTTACTAGGTTCGATGGTTGTTTTTACCGTTTTGGCGTTGCGCGATCGCAATGCTTCTGTTGTTGTACCAGATCCGTCTCTATAACTCTTCATCAACCAGCACCCTGAACGGGTGCTGGCTACACAACTTTTAGAGACGCTTTGGAATTGCTTCTACCTTCTCCCGCTAGGTCACTCGATTTTGGATTTTAGATTGGCGATTTTGGATTGACTCCACAGTAGATACTGGGGATTTGGGATTTTAGATTTACGATTTTTGATTTGTTTCCTAGTTTCAACTAGGGCGGAGATCGGGTTTTGAACAATAAATCATCCAGACTCTAATCGAAAATCCAAAATCGGCTAGGTCAATTAGGAAAATAAATAATGCAAGAAATGATGGTTGGAGCCGATGTCTCCCGCAAACATCAAAATTTCCTACAAGTAATTCACAGCTACTACCAGCTAACAAAACCGCGAATTATCCCACTGCTGCTGATTACCACAGCGGCGGGTATGTGGATGGCATCAGATGGACGGGTAGATCCATTTTTGTTACTGGTGACACTGACAGGCGGAACCCTTGCTGCTGCATCTGCCCAGACTCTTAACTGCATTTACGACCGCGATATCGATTATGCAATGGAGCGCACCCGCCGCCGCCCGATTCCTTCCAGGCGAGTGCAGTCGAGCCATGCGCTGCTGTTTGCGATTGTGCTTGGCTGTCTATCTTTCACCCTCCTAGCAGTATGCGCTAACCTGCTGAGTGCGTTGTTGGCAATGTCCGGCATTGTCTTTTACATGGCCATCTACACTCATTTGCTGAAGCGCCACACCGCGCAAAATATTGTGATTGGCGGTGCAGCTGGAGCGATCCCCGCTTTAGTGGGTTGGGCAGCTGTTACTGGTTCTTTAAGCTGGGCAGCGTGGCTACTTTTTGCCATTGTATTTGTTTGGACACCTCCCCATTTCTGGGCGTTGGCGTTGATGATTCGCGATGACTACGCCAAAGTCGGCATCCCGATGCTGCCAGTTGTTGCGGGGGAAGTTGCTACCACCCGGCAAATCTGGATTTACACCTTAATTATGGTGCCGATGACACTGTTGTTAGTTTATCCTTTGGGCGCTTCTGGTGTAGTTTATGGCATTATTGCTGCTATCTTGGGAAGCGTTTTTATCAAGAAAGCTTGGGCATTATTGCAGGAACCTGAGAATAAACAATTGGCGCGATCGCTGTTTAAATTCTCCATCCTCTACATGATGTTGTTATGTACTGGGATAGTAATAGACAGCTTGCCGAAGACTCATCAACTAACAGCATTGGTAGCTAAAAATATACAGACGTTAATCAGCGCGATCGCATTTTAAAACGGCGATGTTTTTAATTGCGTCCAGACAAACAAAACCCGCGAAGGCGGGTTTTGTATTTATGAGCGATCGCTCTCTCCTCAGCAACTCTCTACCTGTAATGTGTAAACTAGGAAACGTAAAGTAACCAGGGGTGCGAATTATTCCTACATCAGCACAGCTATTCACTTGCTTCATCCTGAGTTATTGGGCAACAAAAATGTATCTGCCGATTTATATAATTAGGATAGATGAACCCACAGGAGGAGTATTCTTCCTAGCTGGAGAAGAGACAGAAATCCTGATTAATCGCAATGGACTATGGAAACTTTTATGATTAAACCAAATTTTGAGGCAATGAGCCGTAAAGAACTACTAGGCTACATACGAGAACATAGAGACGACGATGAAGCCTTCCGCATCTATATGGATAGGGTGACGGCTGAATCGACGACAGAGTGGTATCCGGCTCCCCAGTCAATAGATGACCTTAAGAATTTTCCTGAGTTGCTAGAAAAACATCGTCGAGAACGAAAAGAAAATCAGTAGTGCGATCGCGCTGTTCAGGGGGGAATGCGATTGCTTTCTCTTCCCTCTCCTCCTCAGCCGTTCGTTCATACTTCATTCCCTAGCAAACTTACTCAAATTCTCTTGTCGCCATTTTGCATCTAATTTACGATTTGTTCGCAACTCCAACACTCGGATTCCCTTACTTGGCAGCGGGTTTAATCGCTGCTTCAAATGCTCCCAAGAAGTAATTACTTCATGCTCCACATTGTATGTAGCACAAAGTCGAGCAAAATTAATATCTTGTGGCGTAGCAAAAAACTCTTCAAAAGGTGGTTCAAACTTAGAAATTGGCAGCATTTCAAAAATACCGCCGCCATTATTATTAATTAAAATAATTGTCAAATGCCCGATAAATTTATTTCTCAGTAAGAAACCATTCGTATCGTGCAACAAAGCTAGATCGCCCGTCAACATCACACTACTTTGATTTTGATGTGCAATTCCCAAAGCAGTTGATAAGGTGCCATCAATGCCATTTGCACCCCGGTTAAAAAATGGTTGAATTCCAGAATTGTTCGGTTTCCAGAAGAACTCCGCATCTCTTACAGGCATACTGTTAGAAATAAATATGGGCGTTTTTTGTGGTAGAAACTGCGAGAGTAACCAAGCAGTTTTTCCTTCAAAAAGCGTTTCCATGTTTGCCATTGTTTCGTCGATATTTTGTCTAACTTTGGCTTCAGCTTCACACCATAGATGAAGATATTCGGTTGGTAGAGACGCGATAAATTGCGTCTCTACAAGAGATTCTACAGATGTTCGTAAATGTGTTGTTTTGCCGTGTAGTGGATCTAAATTGTGGTCACTGGGGTCAATTATCCAGCGTTGTATTTTAGTATTGTCTAACCAGTTTCGCAGTTCTTTACTGGTGGGTAATTCTCCTATTTGAATTACCATCTTTGGTATTAGTTCTTTTGCTGATTGTTGATTTCGTAAGATTAGGTCATAGGTGGAAATTAAAGACGAATTGAGCTGGGCATAGTTTCTTAACGGGGATAGTGCTTCAGCTAATACAGGGAATTTTAAAGCTTGGGAAAGTTTTAAAACTGCATTACAATACTCTTTTGGAAATCTGGGCTGTGCAGTTCCAGCAATAATAATTCCTCGTTTACATTGCTGCCATTCTTGAATTGTAGTGCTGGGTATCTCCCCAGTCCCCCTTAATAAGGAGGGTAGCCCGCCCGATGCAATTCCAGCAAAGAAATCTTCTGGCTGAAACTGCAATTTGAGGCTTTCGGTGTCGAGTTGGGGAATTGGAGCGAGTGGGTCGCGGAAGGGGATGTTAAGATGAACGCATCCTGGGGTAGGAAATAGCGATCGCTCCCAAGCATAAATCATCGTTTGGCGCAGATAACCCAGCATCCCCATTTCCAGAGAAGGTAGCGCTAACTCTGCTTGCCAGTTAGGATAATTGCCATACAATTTCACCTGATCTATTGTCTGCCCAGAGTGACAATCTCGCAATTCTGGAGGACGATCTGCTGTTAAAACTACAAGCGGGATTCGGCTTTCCTTTGCTTCAATTACAGCGGGATAAAAGTTAGCGCCAGCGGTTCCAGAAGTGCAAACTAAAGCTACAGGAATCCCAGTTCTTTTAGCAATTCCCAAGGCAAAGAATGCGGCAGAACGTTCATCTAAAATTGGAATTGCTTCTACTTCATTTTGTTGGGTAAAAGCAACGGTTAACGGTGTGGAACGCGAACCAGGGCAAATAATAGCTGTAGCTAATCTTAGCCGTTTTAAGGTTTCGGTTAGGATTGAAGCCCAGACGGAATTGGTGTTATTAAAGTTAATTGACATTTCTAACTATCAAGACTGAAAATCTTAGCTTATAGTAATAGTATGTTAAATGGAAAGAATTATTAGGAATTTTATGGTTCTTGAAGCCGTTATGCTAAATGTGAAAGATGGATATGAAAGTGATTTTGAAATTGCTTTTAAAAAAGCATCAGTAATTATCTCGTCTATGAATGGATATTTATCCCATGAACTCCACAGATGTATTGAAGTTAAAGGAAAATATTTATTACTGGTTAATTGGAAGACCTTAGAGGATCATACAATCGGATTTAGAGCTTCTACTGAATATCAGGAGTGGAAAAGACTTCTTCACCATTTTTACGATCCATTTCCAATTGTTGAACATTTTGAAAAAGTTGAACTTAAGCATTAATACAGAACTACAGCGTTTCTCAGTTGGGTAGAATATATTGCGGTTCTAACCTGAGGGGGTGACGAAATAAGCTAAAATATAGACTCAATAAGCTTCATAGCCCTTAAACCCTGTTGATAATATTTACGTTTATTACGATTAATTCTCATTAACTCTGCCACTAATTCCATACAAGTATCTTTAAAATTGACCCAAGTCTGACCATATAAACCGACATAAAAACTACTATGTCTCCGTTCTGAGCGACCATATTCTTTAAGACGAGCCACATATTTTTGAATTCCTTTACGTTTAATTTCCTGACCTTGAATTGTAGCCGAAGTGTAAGCAATTGCCATCAATAACACTAGAGAAATAAAGCGTTCACCTTCTAGATTAGTGTCTTCTAGATTATAACCTCCTTTCTTAAAGTCCCTAAACATTTCTTCAATATCAAACCTTTGTTTATAGGCGAGGATAGCAGACTCTAAACACTGGAAATTAGTTAAGATAAACCATCCTTCCTTCGGTGCTACTCCAGCAATTTTACGTTTCCACTTAGCAGCAACATTAAAACTCATAAAGCCCTGCGTCTTTGTGACTTTAACTCCTTTGATAAAAAAAGAAGTTCCTGGAGCTAGTCCAAGACTATTTAACTCAACAAAAATATCTTTTTCAACTTCAACAAATTCATTCTTTTTTAATCGCAAGCAAAAATATACACCCAAGCTCTGAAGATACTTTGCTAGTTTTACAGAGCAAAACTCTCTATCCCCTAACACGCAGACTTTATAGTTTTGAAAAAGTGGCATTACCACAGATAATAAATTTTGTTGTTCAGATATGTTACTACTACCTAATTTGGGTAGTAAGGTAAAATATATTGGAAAGGCTCTTTTATCCCAAATAACGCTAACAACGAATAAATTCATTCGATTCCAATTAGTTCTATCAATCGCTATATAAATAATTTTTTCATTAATTAAGTAGGTTTCTAGCCATTCCCTGAGGGGGTGACACGCGCCCCGGAATCCAAGCTGTATACAGGTTTAACCCAATTATGGTAAGAAAAATAGGCCCGTTATTGTCAACAAGACCTATCTAACAAAAATGCTACCTTCATTGTATCAAAAACATCTGGGAAATCACCTAAAAGATTCTGAATTACTATTTTTCAATCTGATGATTAATGTCCTTCAGGATATTAAAGAAGTTAGCTTGGAAAAAATTGCTTCAGCTTTACCTTTACCAATACTATTTGAAAGCAGACGCAAGAAAGTTCAAAGATTTTTATCGCTCCCGATACTGCAAATCCAGAAAATTTGGTTCCCACTCATTAAAGATTGGGTAGCTCAAAATTTATCGACCAGTGAAACAATTTATTTGGTAATTGATAGAACCAAGTGGTCACAGAAAAATTTAATCATGATTAGTTTAGTTTATGACCAAAGAGCCATTCCGATATATTTTGAATTTTTACCAAAAATGGGAAATAGTGATTTTCCCGAACAGTCTAGAATATTTTCTCAAGTAATACCCTTGTTCAAGGACTTCAAAATTGTTGTATTAGGCGAT
>NZ_JAMPKJ010000081.1 GCF_039962115.1 Funiculus sociatus GB2-C1
TCTCTTCAATCTCCGCCCCCTAAAGCGTCTGCCAAATCCTGTAATTGCTTAGTCAGACTACACTTAAGGCTGGTTATTTGGCTACTGGGTCATCCAAATGAGCGAACGGTGAGATAATTGTAGCCGTACCTGTACTTCCAGCCGCGCCTCCCGCAGCTGCTTTAGCACGGTGAACTTGCTCACTCTCTTTCTTGCCAGTCTTGCACCATGTAGCGAAGTGTTCGCAGTTGTTGTCGAAAAGGTCGTATTTCTCTTCCTTCAACTTGCTTTTTGCTCGTTGAATTACGATATCTGGCGGATCGCACTTACCATACTCCCTGACAAATACTGTTTTTCCTGTTATGAACTCAGCTATGGGAGTGCAGTCAATAGTACCTTTTAGCTTTTCACCTGTGTAATGGATAACAGTGCCGTCACCACAATCAATACCATGATGGTCGTAAACACCGCAGTTGACGTAGATATGATCGCCTTGTGACATGAGCAAGTCTCCTTTGAGGGCAGCAGGTATAGTAAAGCTGCTCAAGTGAGTTCTAACACTACATACTCCTTGTATCCTTGAGTAGTTACACGGGGATGAACATCAATTTGTTAAGAAAACCTGACAATAGTAGTGGCGCTGACAACTTGCGATCGCAGTAAAGACATTAAACTGACCTACATCTGCGTCCTAGCATAGTTTTACGGAATAGAAACAAAAACAATAAATTTTATGTTAAAAAAAACTCACGGTGTGATTGCTGCTGGACATGAACAAACTGCCGAAGCAGGAATTGAAATGCTTCGCTTAGGTGGGAACGCTTTTGATGCGGCGGCGGCGGCAATGTTAGCTTCTTTTGTTACTGAGGCTGCGCTTACCTCGGCGGCTGGTAGTGGTTTTCTTTTAGCCCATACTAAAGATAATCAAAATACTTTATTTGACTTTTTCTCGCAAACGCCACGCCACAAAAAGAGCCAGGATAATCTTGATTTTTATCCAGTTAAAATTAACTTTGGCGGTGCCTTACAAGAGTTTCACATTGGTCTTGGATCAATGGCTGTACCAGGAAATATCGCTGGAGTTTTCCACGTTCACCAGAAACTAGGTAGATTGCCTTTTAAGGTCGTTGCTGAACCAGCAATTCGCTATGCAAATACTGGAGTAAAAATCAATGATTATTCATATTACTGCTTGACAATTCTCAAGCCCATAATGCTTTTCTCTACAGAAATGCAACAAGTTTTTACTCCTGGCGGGGAACTTGTTCAGTCTGGAGAAACAGTATATATGAGAAACTTGGCTGATACTTTAACTTATATATCTGAAAATGGGATTATAGAATTTTATGAGGGTGAAATTGCACAACGCTTAGTTAAAGATTGTCAAGATTATGGCGGTTATTTAACCTTAGAAGACCTCCAAAATTATCGGGTTATCGAGAGACAACCTTTAGTTATCAATTACCGCGATAATACATTTTTGACTAATCCTCCCCCTAGTTCTGGAGGAATACTCATTGCTTTTGCTTTAGAACTACTTTCAAAAGTGAATTTAGCTGGCATTGATTTTGGCAATTGTGGCCATTTAGAAATACTGGCTAATGTGATGCGTTTAACTAATGATGCCAGGAAAGATAGATATAATGCTAATACTCATCAAGAAGATGTTGTCCAAAGTTTTTTATCTGATGAGCATATTGCTATATACGAACCTCAATTAACCGAAATTGTCAATAAATGGGGAAGCACTACTCATATCAGCGTTGTTGACAGCGAAGGAAATGCGGCTAGTGTTACTACTACCCACGGCGAAGGATCTTCTTATGTAATTCCGGGAACTGGCATCATGGTTAATAATATGCTGGGAGAAGCAGATTTGAATCCGCATGGTTTCCATGAATGGGCAGAAAATACCCGGATTTCATCCATGATGGCACCAACTATGGTACTTAAAAATAATCAGCCAGAAATTGTTCTGGGTTCTGGTGGTTCTAACAGGATTAGAACGGCAATATTACAAGTTATTTCCAATATTATTGATTTTCAAATGGATGTTAATGCGGCGGTGAATAGTCCCCGCGTTCATTGGGAAAACAATATTTTTAATATTGAACCAGGATTCAGCCAGGAGGAAATAAAAAAATTGGCGCTTCCCTCTAGCAATGAATTAGTTTTATGGGAAAAGAAAAATATGTTTTTTGGTGGCGTTCATACGGTTATGGAAAATTCAGAAGGATTGATTGAAGGCGCAGGCGATCGCCGTCGCAGTGGAGCGATCGCTACCTGTTAGAATCTTACCTATCGCCTCATTTCAAACCCGCGCAATCTTTCCGGTGTCTCATACTCAACCGCCACATCTTTAACTACAGCAGCTGATGGCCCCTGGTGACACCAGCGAATCATTTCCTCGACAATATCCTGCATTCCTTCAAAAACGGCTTCTACCCGCCCGTCGGGGAGATTTCGCACCCAACCGCTGACCCCCAAATACTTAGCCTGCTGTGCTGTTGAGTATCGATAACCAACTCCCTGAACGATTCCAGAAACGAAAACATGGGCGCGGATCTCTTCCGGTAACGCTGATGGGTTCTGCATCAATTTGTCCCTGTCTATGACAGCTTTCCAAATTAAAAGTTTTGTCTTGGTTCATTTTAAGCAGAAATGGCGTCAGCTATTGAGCTAACGCCATTCAATTCATTTCCACAGTTGTTAATCCAAGCCGAAAGATTTAATCGTCGTCGTCATCGTCATCGTGTTTGCGGTGATGTCCATGCTTACGATCGTCATCATCGTCATCATCATCGCGATCGCGATATTCACCGCGATGTTTGTACTCGCGATCGCCATCGTCATCATCATCATCATTATCGCGATCGCGATATCTGTAATTGCGATCACCATCGTCATCATCATCATCGCGTTTGCGATATTCCCTGTCATCATTACGATAGCGATCGCGTTCTCTATATTCTCTGTCATTATCGTGATCGCGTTCGCGATATTCCCTGTCATCATTACGATAGCGATCGCGTTCTCTATCTTCCCTGTCGCGATCGCCTCCTTCCCGGTTCACACCTGGTATATTTCTAAATAGATCGCCTATTCCCATAACTCCCTCCTAAAATCGCTTTCTTGAATCTTTCCTACTCAAACGATTTCAACTCTACTTAGTAGTTTGTCATAGCATTTTTACCGATATCTCTTCCAACAGATATAGATTCCCATCTATAGGAATCTTTGCAACTTTGCTTAATAATATAAATAATTAAAGTTTGTATACTTATCCTCAATTAGTGCGATACATCTTTAGGATCATGGCATTGCCATGCCTCTACCAAACGTTAGAACCGCAATATATTCCACCTAACTGAGAAACGCTATACTCTCTCAATTTTATAATTTTCTATTTTCAATTCAATAATTGCTTTATGGGAATAATAATTTCCACTTTAACCTAAAAGTTGTTAACTTATTTACATCCACCTTAAAGCATATTTTTGATGTCATTTGAACTCTTCCATCGTCTCATTGCTGCTTTCTCTAAGTTACCCAACGCCTCAGCTTGGCTATATTCAGCTGCACTGGTAGTCATATATGCCTTAATTTCTTTACCCATTGGATTGAAGCTGGGCTTTCTAAAAATTGAGGTACAAACCTCGTGGGAGATTGTTATCGGTGTCATAGCAAAATGTCTGCTGTTTCCTGCGATAACAGAAGAGGTATTTTTTCGCGTTTTACTCCTCCCTCATCCCGCAGAAAATGCTTCAACAGTTACTCTGTGGTTCTGGGGATGTATCAGCTTGGTAGCTTTTATTGTTTATCATCCCCTCAATGCTTTAACCTTTTATCCAGAGGGACTCAAAACTTTTTTTGATCCGGTTTTTCTACTCTTAGCTGCACTTCTTGGAATTATCTGTACTCTTGCCTATTTCCAGAGTGGTTCTCTGTGGACTCCGGTAATGATTCACTGGCTGGTTGTAGTTGTATGGATACTTCTATTAGGTGGGTTTAGTAGGTTACAGTCATTAGTCAGTTAGAAGGTTGGGTGACTAAGGGCTAATAACTAATAATTAACAAATTTTTTGTTTTAACCCCTAGACTTCAAGCATTTTTTTCTGATATACTGATTTTGATGAGGAAGAACTAGGCTGCAATATTTTTTTGAATCGGATTTTCATTATCTAAATATACATCAAAGAGCGCCACGAAAGAGTAATTTAGAATACCTTAATTTAAAAAAATCATAAATTACTATCACCTAGATTGTTGGCGAATTTGTAGTATTGCTTGGCGGAAACCGAGGACAATCAAAATATTAGAAAGCGTCAAGAAAACTTCTGCACCACCGTGCAACAAATCGACATTTGCTAAGGACTCTCCATAGGCAACTTTGGCGTAAATTCCAGCGGGAATGGTGACACCAACAAAAACCAATGTCATGTAGAAGCCAATTAAGGCTAATCGTGGCATTTGTCTGCTACGGGTGAGAAACCAGAGAAAGCCTAAGTAGGGAAATAAAGAAAGTGCAAAAAGGGTTTCTTTAGAAATCATTATTTTGATTTTTTAGGGGCGATGGTGAATTGTTTTGATTAACGGGTAGGGCGGAGTTAGCAACTCGTGATGTGCGCCAAATCCACCAGCCAGCTGCTAAGAGGGTGAAGTTACCAACCAGCGTCATCGCCGCTTGGAGGGTGACAATCCAATCTAGGGATTCGGGGTTGTCGAAAAAGTGCCAGGTGCAGGCACACATGGCGCTGACTAAAGCTGGTAGCATGGCAAAGGACAACGCCCACCACGCCCGGTTGCGAGTAATTTCGCCGTAAGTCCAGATTAGCCAAATGGCGGCGATCCACTCAATGACGCTGGAGACGTGAATAATCCAAGTGGGAATTGAGAGTGCGTGCATGGAAGATTGGGGATTGGGGATTGGGGATTGGGGATTGGGGATTGGGGATTGGGGAAGAAAAATTAATCCTAGATTGGAAACTGGGGACTGGGGATTGGGGGCTGGGGAAGAAAAATTAATTCAGTTTAAAATTTTTCGCTTCTAGCTACTAGCTTTTACTATCCTACAGCTCAGGTTTGCTGGTAAAGTTTCAGCATGGAAAAGATTCGAGCAGTATGTTGCGGATATTATGGGCAGGGGAATGCAGGCGATGAGGCGTTGCTGGCTTCGCTGTTGCAAATGCTACCAGATAATGTGTTGCCTTTGGTATTGTCTGGCGACCCAAAAAAAACACGCGATCGCTACAATGTTGAAACCTTCTCGCGCAAAGCTTTCTTTCCAGTTCTAAAAGCTTTGCGCCAGTCAGATGTGTTTATCTGGGGTGGAGGTAGTTTAATCCAAGATGCTACCAGCGCCGTCAGCCCCCTATATTATGCGGGATTGATGGGATTAGCGCAGCAACAAGGTTTGAAAACTATTGCTTGGGCGCAGGGAATTGGCCCTTTAAATCGCCAGCTGACTCGCTGGGTGGCGCGAAACGCTTTTGCTGGTTGTAGTGCTGTAAGTGTACGCGATCGCGCTTCTGCTAACCTACTGAGAAATTGGAAAATATCCTCGATTATCGCCCCCGATCCAGTTTGGGCGTTAGATTCGCTACCAGTAAAAGGACTTTGGGACTTACCCGCGCCCAGAGTCGCCATTACATTGCGATCGCATCCCCAACTTACCCCAACTCGGCTTAATAATCTCACCCGCGCCCTGATAGACTTTCAGAAAGCAACCGAAACCTGCATTTTACTGGTGCCATTTCAACTGAATCGAGATTATGCGATCGCGCAGTCAATTGCATCGCAATTACCCGGCCCCAATCATATTTTCTCTCTAGAAGACCCCAGAGAATTAAAAGGATTATTTCAAGGCGTAGAAATGGCAATTGGGATGAGATTCCACAGCCTAATTATGGCAGCATCCCAAGAATGTCGCTGCTTTGCTCTCAGCTATGACCCCAAAGTTAACCTTTTGATGGAAGAATTAGCAATGCCGGGATGGGATTTAGACCAATTGCCAGATGACCCTAACACAATTAGTAAAGCTTGGCTAGAACACTACGTAAATGGCGATGCCCTCACACCCCATCAAATACAATCTTTGGTAGATAGATCCTTGATGCACCGGGATTTGTTGGCTGAAGCTTTAGCCGTGGGATAGCAAAAACTTTGCTTATAAATCTTCCACCAGTGTTAAATCGAGGCAATCGCTATGAACGAAGTACACCATCACCAATGAAAAACACGCGCCCCCAGCCTCTTCCCTACAAAGAAAGGGAAGCCAGAAGCAATACGGTTTAACTAAACAGTATTACCTAGACTTCAACCTGCGGCTGCATCATTTAATACTTAAATTTGCCAATCCCTAGCAAGCATCCCGTAAACAACCAGATCGACAAAATGATCGTACAGCCATTGGCTAGAGCGGAGAGTCCCTTCGTTGGTAAATCCTAGTCTTTCCGGAACTGCCCGACTCTTGAAGTTTCCTACAGCACAGCGAATTTCTACCCGGTTAAGGTTCAACTCATCCAGCGCATGATGTACCATAGCGCCACAGGCTTTAGTCATCAGCCCCCGTTTTTGGAAATTTTCACCCAGCCAGTAACCGATGCTTGTTGAACGGTTATCCCAATCAATCGTGTGATAGGCAATACACCCGGCTATGCGACCCTTATACCAAATTCCCACAGGAAATCCGTCATTGGCTGAGAATTTTAAGGAACTTTCGATGAAAGATTTTGTATCTTCCACAGTTTTTGTCTCATCAACCCACGGTAGCCATTCCCGAAGATAGTTGCGGCAAGAGTCGGTGAGGGCAAATAATTCCTCTGCGTGTTCAACCTCAAGTAATTTGAGTTCAGTTTCCTCGTCGATGCAAAATTTGAATATGGTATCATTCCCCCGCAAGAACTCTGTTGTGAAATAATCTAATAGAATTGGCTCAACACTGATTTTAAAAAAGCCGTTATTGATAACGCTATATCAAATCCCTTCTAAACACCCCTGACCCTCTCTTAAAATTAGAGCAATGAGTGAAGCTGACACCCCGCAAGACGAAGCTAACAAGTACCAGCCCCCGTCGGAATTATTAAAGGATGAAGCCGGAAGGATGAAGGATGAACAAAGAAACGATGAAGGTTCAGGGATGAACGCCGAAACAGATTCTCCGATTCCGCCTTCATCCGTAGACCTCGAACCTTCCGAGTTTCCTCCACAGGAGGAACCTCGCGTGCAAAAAGTTGTTAGCTTGGTGCATACTCCCCCAACCTCCCAGGAGGAGACCACAGCGCCGAGTATGAAGTCCCAGCCGCCGATAGATACGCCTAATTTATTTTTGCTGGCGGCGGAACTGCGTCAGCGAAATCGGGATTTGCTCGTGCGAGTGAATCATCTAGAAAAAGCTTATGCTGAGTGTCAGGAGGCATTGCAGGCGCAAAAAGTGCGATCGCAATCTCAAGAAACCTTACTCGCCCAAGCTTCCGAACAACTCAAGGCTTCCCAAGAGCAAGTAACTCGCCTGTTTCGGGAACTAGAATCATCTCATCAAGCCGCCCAACGTCAGCAAATATTGATAGAAACGCTGACACAGCAGCTAGAAAACTCTCAGGAACGAATAGCCCAGCTAGAGAGAGAATGCGCCTTTACTCAACAACGCTACAACGAGCAATCTCACCAACTGTTTCAAAGTGAAAATCATGCCCGCGAGTTAAGCGCCCGCCTGCACCGCCAGCAGCGCCAAACCTTGCAATTCAAAGCGGCGCTAGAAAAGTGTCTGGAAATGCCCGCCTCGACAGCCGCTGACCCCGAAGCAAATCTACCAGGTGCCAACTGGGCGCAGCGCCAACCCAAAAACGCTCCCGATCCCTCATCACTGGTTCCCAAAGCCCAGCCGATCCAACCTTGGTCAGTGCGATCGCATTTCCTCGACCACCAAGTCGATGAGGAACAGAGTAACCCCACATCATCTTCTTATTCGCCAATTACAGACACAACATCGTTTGTCTCCGCAGATTGGGAACCTATGGAAGAGGAGATGTCTAACTCCCAAGAAGAAGAATTAAGAGTTGTAGAACAAGATTTTGCCTCTGTACTGGATGATTATCCACTACCAACTGAAGTGGACTATATCTATTCCATCTCTGACCCAGAAACAGCTTCTCCTCAAGAAATTTCAGCGATTGAGGAGGAAATCGAAGACTTGCTGCTGGCTGTGACTTCAGTACCAGATGAGAATGATGAACCGGAAACCATCGACACCCCAGCGTCAGATTACAGATTTCCTTTTTCATCATTTCTCGAAGATACTTCCGAAGATGATGCTGATGTGAACGCCACACAGGAGGAAGCCACCCCAAGGGAAGAAGAATTTGCCGCCGCTTCGCCAGCCCAGCGTTCTGATGCTATTCTCTCCCAACCCAACTGGCCTTCACCAATTGTTTATCCCCAGCGCCCCCCTAAAGGTAGAAAAACGTTGGCAGCAATAGAATTGCCAACGTTTCCGAAAAGAAAGTAGAAATTAACTTGATGTGCTTTCTTTACAGATTCAGTTCCTCCCTTGGAAAGGGGCGCAAAGGTATCAAACGCCTGTTGTCTTAACGTTTTGATCCCCCCAACCCCCCTTTTTTAAGGGGGCTTAAGAAAAAGTTGTCTTAACGTTTTCATTCCCCTAACCCCCTTTCCAAGAGGAGCTTAAGAAAAAGTTGCATATTGCGTTAATTCTTAATTAACAGCCTCTCGCCTCTCCAGGGCGATCGCTCTTGGCTTTTGGGACGACGACCCTGTTCAGCACTCAAAGCATAACTCTGGGTCAGCAACCACAGCCACAGAGCCGGATATCGGTCTTCCAGCCAAGGTTGTAGGCGCTGGATCAAACCGGGGAACCAACCCCCTAGCAACCAGAGATAGACAGCATTCAGAGTAAAGCTGAAGTAACTGCCTAGCCAACGCAGGATATCCTTTGGCCCCGCAAGTTCCCAAATCCAGGGCAGCAAAGAGGGGTTTTGCCAAGCAGCTATCAGCGCTAGGCGATTAAAGGTCAGCCAATCCACTCGGTCTTTAATAAAAGTATCTGCCACCTCTGGTGGTTCCGTCGCCAAAAGCCCAAAAAAGGTATTCAGCATCGAGTTAATCCGTTGGGGTGGCAAGTAACGCCCCGTGGGAACCATCATCCCCTTGGAAAAGAGCCAGGCGACTGAGACGTTGCTTTGATAAGCGCGAATCTGGTTTAATTGACGCGCCTTCAACAAATCATGCTTTAGTGCAGTATCCAAAAGCGCCGTCAAACGTCCCAGATTGCGGACTAAAGAGCCAAAACCAGTAAATACGAGGGGAGATTGTAGAGAAGCCGCATCGCCAATGCCAATCAGTCGGTCATAGGCGACAGTGCGATCGCTACCTCCCACACTAAAATGGCCCGGAATATACCCAAACGTCGGCTTTTTCCAAACCAACTTTTCCATATCGCACCGACGATACTCCGGCAGAATTGTAAAAAAGTCTTCATACATCTCTAACAAAGAGCCGGGATTATCGGGATGCACCTGATGGTAATGGAACAGATAAATAGTAATTTCCTCACCTTCCGCCGGGAATAACTCCCAAATCAGTTGTCGCCCCCGCGAAATATCCCCGTGACTGTTCAACACATCGCCATACTGGGAATCCCAAACCCCAGGCTCAAAACCACTGGCAATAACAGCCCCCACCGTAGGACAGACACTATCAAAAGCGCGATCGCCATTCAGCTGCCACGCAATCGGCGACGCAGTACCCATCGCATCCACCAGCAACCGTCCAGCCGCTTGTCGCGGCGATTGGCTAGGTAGATGTTTCGCCGAAACTACAACTTCCTTTTTCCCAACATCAGCCCGGATAAACTCCGTCTCATCCCAGATTTCGCCCCCAGAAGCCAACAGCTTTTCCCCGCACAGTCGCAGCAACTTCTCCGAATCCAAACCCACATTCAGCACCGTTGGCGTATGCAAAATCTGTGCTTTCAGCTTAGGCGGATTGTTACCATCGAAAAATTTGTTAAACCCGTCCACATACTCTGCTGCAATAATGCTTTCAAACTCCGCAGGGGTAAATAAGCCCAAATTAATTAAACTTTGGAACTCATCGCGGGAAATATTCCACTCCCGGTTCATCCGTCCGAAAGGCAGCCTTTCCAGCAGCAGCACCCGATAGCCGAGTTTAGCCATAACAGCCGCATGAATGACACCCAAAGCACCACCGACATAAATTAAGTCGTAGCTGGGGATTGGGGATTGGGGATTGGGGATTGGGGATTGGGGATTGGGGATTGGGGATTGGGGATTGGGGATTGGGGATTGGGGATTGGGGATTCTCCCAGTCTCCCCTGAATCTGAAAACACTACCTGACGGGGTTGCTGCGGATTGCGGACACTTTCTCGCCAACGCTGCTCCCACCAGTAGACGCGGTTAAGGTCAGACTCGCCATTGGGCATTTTCTGAAAGAATCTGACTGTTTCTGGGTAATAGGGAGCCAAAGCCTCGAAGATAGATTGTTGCGACAAATCAATCTTTGGTGGTTCTGGGTACTCTTGGGGAAACTGGCGTCTCAGACCTGAGTTGAGTTGTTGCAGAATTTGTTTTTCACCGGGGACGCGATCGCCCCAACGAAAGACCTTCACGTAAGTCGTGCGCTGTACTGACCAAACAAATATCGAGAGTTCGGTTTGCGGAATCTTCGCCGTTTCGCTTGTATCGGTGTTGTTAGTGTTGCCACCACCCCTAAATTGCAGCCTAATACCATCGGATGTGATAATTTTCTCACCCAAAGATAGATGCTCGAATTCCTGCTGTAACCAGACACGGACGGCGGCTGTATCCGGGGTAGGAACTTCTAAGTAACAAATTTCTCTCATATTGGTGATCTCCATTAGGGAACCTCTTACTGAGGAAGACAGAGTAAACAGGTGTCAAAGTGCGCTAAACTTCCGGATACGAATTGCTTAGAATTGATTAAAAAAGTTTACACAAAGCTCATTTTCTTAATGTAAAGGGTGCAACTGTTGTACGGGCGGGAAACCGCTCTTGACGAAAGCCCTGAGCGCATGGTAGAGGAGCCAGTTTCTAGGAAGGCAAAAGACAAAAAAAAGAATTTTTTTGTTTTTTGCCACCTCCTCCCCAGTCCCTAATCCATAATTTCCCGTCCCTACGCCATGAATTATCCCATCCCAGCTAGTCCCCAAGAAATTGTCGATTTACGTCAAAAGCCTGTCGATGAAGAGTTAGTCGCAGCCGCGATCGCAGGCGTGATAAATATTGCCCGCCAAGAAGGGCAGTCTTTAGACGAGTTAACTGCCCAAGTGCTAGCAGAAGATGGTCTGCTAGATCCGGCGCAAAGAAGCTGGCTTAGTGACATTGTTGCCCAAGCCTGGGCTAGTCTATAAAAGACTGGAACGTTAAAAAATCGTGAAGGACATCATCAAGCATATCTTCTCAGCTTTGCCGCAGTGGATGAGTTCTCGGCTGTTTGGTTTGATATTTACAATTCGAGCAGCAGGGTTATTGCTTGCAGCCTTGGCGCTGTGGGGATTTGCCCAGATCGCTGACGAAGTTTTAGACAAAGAAAGCCAATTTATCGACACGGCAATTTTACTGGCTCTCCAGCGTCTGCATACGCCGCTACTAGATCAAGTAATGACAGGTATCACCTTTTTCGGCGAACCGGAGTTGCTGCTAATCATCTGTCTCGGCTTCGCGGCTTGGTTGTTGCTGCGAGGTAATCGGTCACAAGCGACAACCCTCGGAATCGCCTCTTTGGGTGCCGTTGGCTTAAATTATTTGCTCAAAGACCTATTTGCCCGCGATCGCCCGGCGCTGTGGGATCGGATCGTTGATGTCCGCTACTACAGCTTTCCCAGTGGTCATGCAATGATTTCAATGGTCGTCTACGGCGCGATCGCTTACTTGCTGATTAAAAACTTCGGCAAGTGGAGCAATTTAATTATCATCACCACAGTTGCATTAATTTTCAGCATTGGTCTGAGTCGGCTTTATCTGGGTGTCCACTGGCCCACTGATGTCTTAGCTGGGTATGCAGCAGGCATAGTGTGGTTAATGACCTGTATCTTCAGCCTGGAATTCTGGCAATATCGCCAGGTAAGCAACTCAAACACAGTAGCGCCGAGTGAATAGGGATTGGGGATTGGGGATTGGGGATTGGGAATTGGGAATTGGTAAAAAGTCTTACCTAGTCCCTAGTCCCCAGCCCCCAGCCCCTAGTCCCCAGCCCCCAGTCCCTTTTCTCTAGTACCTTGCTCCCGAATATACTGGTTTCCATATTCTTCACCGCCTTGTTGTCGGGAGCGGATGAAACGACAGTAGCCGTTAAGAGCTTTTTCAATTTGCTCTTGGATCTGCCTAACCCAGCTTAATTGTTCTGTAGTACAGTATCCGACGCTTTCAGCAATGATGAAAGCACTTTTGGTTTCAGCCAAGGAACCACGAGCAATGTAGAGAAAACGCAAACGATCTAAGAAGTGATAGCGTCCATAGCCCTCAGCGATATTCAATACCAGGCTACAGGCTGATCGTCGCAATTGATCGCTCAAATTATAGCGTTCGCGATCTGGCAAACTATCTGCCAACCGATAAGCTGCTTTAAGTAGCTTAAGGCTATCTTGATAAAATTCTAAAGACTCAAAACCTTTTTCTCCCATACATCCTAATCTGTAATCTTTGTTCTTCCCCAGTCCCCAGTCCCCAATCCCCAATCCCCAATCCCTAGCCCCTAGCCCGTCCAGCCAGGGACGCGATCGCATTCACCAAGATATCAGGATCAATTGGTTTGGGCAGGTACATCTGGAAGCCTGCGGATAGCGCCTGTATTTTGTCTTCTTGCCTGCCATAAGCCGTCAGCGCGATCGCTTTTAACATCTCACCTTGTCCCTTCTCTTTGAGCCTAATTTGGCGAATCAAATCGTAACCATTGGCCTTTGGCATTCCAATGTCACTCACAAGTACATCAGGCTGGAATTTTTCCAAAGCTTGCAAAGCTTCATCCACACAGGAAACTGCTGTCACTTTCGCACCTTCCCCTTCCAGAATCATTACCAGCAAATCCAACGTATCAGGGTCATCATCAACACTCAGCACTTGTAACCCATCAAGTAATTTTGAATTTTGGATTTTGGGTTTTGGATTGTCTGTTCTCGGTTCGCTGGCTTTCCTGGCATCTATTATGGGGAGATTGACGATAAACGTTGCTCCCTGTCCTTCTCCTTTACTTTCTGCAAAAATAGTCCCGCCGTGCAGTTCCACCAGTTGTCGAGCGATCGCTAATCCCAAACCTAATCCATTGCGCGAGCGTGTAGTGGTACTATCTGCTTGGCGAAAACGGTCAAAAACATACGGGAGAAAGTCGGCGCTAATGCCTTCACCTGTATCGCTAACGGTGATCCTGGCGTAGGAGATGGGGGATTGGGGATGGGAGATTGGGGAAGATAATAATTCTTGTTTTTGGCTTTTACCTTCCTCTTTTTGAACCTCTGTTGAGGGAATCGCCTTTTGCCTTTCTATCTCCCCATGTTCTAAAGAAAGGTGGACTTCTACTTGTCCGCCTGGAGGTGTAAACTTGATGGCATTAGAAAATAAATTCCAGACAACTTGCTGTAAGCGATTCAGATCGCCCATCACCAGGAATTGTGGATTTTCCACAAGGGGCGGATCGGATTTTGGATTGATGGCAATTGGGGATTGACTCTTGACTGGGGAATCTTCCACTCTCCCATCCCCTGAACCCAAGGGAGAATCCAAAATCAAAAATCGAAAATTGATTGATTTGGCTTCAGCTGATAACCGCACAGTATTGAGAGTATTTTCAATTACTCTCACCAGATTCACAGGTGATATCTGTAGTTGCATTTGTCCTCGCATCAAGCGAGAAGTATCCAGAATATCTTCAATTAACTGATTCTGCTGGAGGGCGTTGCGTTCAATAACTTCCAGACTGCGCTTTCTGGTTGCTTCATCGAAGTTGCGACTGCGTAGCAATTGCGTCCAACCTAAAATTGCGTTCAAAGGGGTGCGGAGTTCGTGAGAAACGATCGCTAGGAACTCATCTTTTAAGCGATTTGCCACCTCTAATTCTTCTGCGTATTGCCGCAGTTCTACCTCCCGCTGCTTGCGATCGCTAATGTCCACATCAACCCCGATCATCCGCCTAGCTTTACCCTTTTCGTCGGATAAAACTTGACCTCTGCCTACCAGCCAGCTAACGCTACCGTCACTCCTGACAACGCGAAATTCTTGGTTAAAGTTCGTTCTGGTTGATAAAGCATTGCTTATGCCTTTGTCAACTACTTCTCGGTCTTCTGGGTGAACGCAGGCGAGAAATGCCTCATAAGTTCCCTGAAAGCTGCCTGGAGCCAAACCAAATAACCGTTCGCAATCCTCAGACCAAATCACCTCACCTGTTAAAATATTCCAGTCCCAGCTACCCATCTGGGCAGCAAAGAGCGCCAATCTCAGCCGCTCCTCACTCAGTTGCAATTCCTCAACAGCGGCAGCATATTCCCGACGCATCTTTTGCTTTTCCAAAGTGTCCCGCACAGCGATCGCTAAACGATGCAGAGGTTTTCGTTTGAGGACATAATCGCTCAACCCAGACTTCATCCCCTCCACAGCAACTTCCTCGCTGCCGCTATCAGTACACATAATTACTGGGCAGTCTGGATACAAAGCTTTAATAGCATTTAGAAGTGTCAAGCCATCAGTCCAGCCCAGCTCGTAGTCTACGATTGCTAGATCGAAATTGCCCACTTGTAGCACTTTGTCAAGACTTCTGGCATCAATAGGCGAAGTAAATTCCAGATTGGGAAACTCTTGCTGAAGTTGCCGCGTAACCAGGATGCGATCGTCTGGATTATCGTCAATTAGTAGTATGCGTAACATGGGGATTGGGGGCTGGGGACTGGGAATAACGAATCTTGAATGCTGAAATTTTTTTATTTATCCTTTATAGTTCATCATTCCTCATTTTTCCTGAGTCATTAGTTGCCCCTGTAAATCCCCGGTAGTCACTTATTCTCTCTGAGTAACCTTACCCAAAAGCGGCTACCCTGACCAACCTGGGATTCCACCCCTACTTTACCCCCCATCCGTTCTACTGCTTTGCGGACAATTGCTAGACCGATGCCAGTACCGGGGTATGTTTCCTCACCGTGCAACCGCTCAAAAACTCCGAAAATTTGCGATCGCTTCTCGCTGGAAATACCGATGCCGTTATCTTCTACCCACAGGCGTACAAATTCACCTTCTGTTTCTCCCGATATTCGCACTTGTGGCTGTATCCCAGGATCTACGAACTTGACGGCGTTTGAGAGCAAATTGACCACAACTTGTAATAACGTACTGCGATTACCCTGCACCACAGGTAATGCTTCTACGACACTCACCTGAGCATCTCGCTCTTTGAGTTCCCTTTCCAGTTGAGACAGCGCTTGGACGACAACAAACGAGAGATTAACAGGCTGAAGCTGTAATTTAGCGCTGCTCAATTGGCTATAGCTTAGCAAGTCCTGAATCAAGGTATTCAACTGCTCTGAAGCAGCCACAATGCGAAGAAGATAGTCCTCTGCGGTGGCATCAAGTTGGGCTATATAGTCCTCTAATAGTACCTGAGCAAAGCCCTGAATGCCCCGCAAGGGCGCACGCAAATCGTGAGAAACAGAGTAAGCAAATTCCTTGAGTGAGGCGTTGACTTCCTCCAGTTCGGCGGTGCGTTCCCTGACTCGACTTTCCAAGCTTTCATTGAGTTGGCGTAGGGAATTTTCAGCCTGCTTACGCTCAGTAATATCTTCTAGCAAGCCTTCTATGTAAGTCTCATCTTCAGGGGTATTCAAAGTTTGAGTCAGTAAAAGCCATTTCACTTGACCATCAGCTTGTGGCAGTTGAACTTCACAATTTTGGAGCATCGGTATATTATCTGTAGATCGACCATGATGCTCGCTATCTGCTAATTCAGAGGCAGGCTGGACACTTATTTCACAAAAGTCATCCAAAAGCGGACGCAAATTTATCCCTTGTTCTACTGCTGTCGAATTTAGCCCCAACAGACGCATGAATTCACTATTACTCTCTAGCAGACGACCTTCTGGAGTAGTCCGAAACACGCCGACGTTTAATTGATTCAGGAGAAACTGGAGACGATTTTCCAAACGTGCTATCTAACGCTTTGCCGTAACTCGTTCTAAAGCTGAACGCACAGCAACTGCAAGGCGGATGAAGTGCCTGGGAGATTTGATAATGTAATCATCTAAGCCAGCTTTCATCGCTTCTACCGCTATCTCTTCGTTGCCGGTATTGGTGAACATGATTACAGGGCAGCCGGGATAGCGGGATTTAATGATATTGAGAATTGTTAAACCATTGTTCCAGCGTAGCTGATAGTCTGTAACTACCAGGTCAATGCGATCGCCAACCATTGCTTGTGCCAAATCCTCTGCTGTGGCAACTTCTGTGATGCGGAGGTCTGGAAATTCTCGGTTTAGCTCGCGAGCAGTTAAAACTCGATCGTTCTGGTCATCATCGATTAAAAGGAAATGTAGCATTAGAAACTGGAAACTGGGGACAAAAAAGGCAAAAGGCAATTATGTCAAAAAAAGAATCTTCGCTTTTTCCTTTTTCCTTACAGACCGACCTCTACTCGCTGGTGGTGACATCAACGAGCAAGCCGACTGGTTGAACCAAGAATCCCCGTGCGTTCGCGCCGGGGAGTGTCAATCGACTCCACTCAGTCGAATTTCTGGCTGTTCGTTCAATAGCAGCCAATACAACTTGAGGGTTGTCATCACTTCTATTAAGGCGGTAAGACCAATAGGTTTAACCAAATAAGAATTAGCCCCTAAGTCGTAAGCATGATTAATATCAATATTTTCTTGAGAGGAAGTTAAGATAATCGCGGGCAGACGCTTGAGTTCGGGTTGCTGCCGCAGCCATGCCAGAACTTCATGACCTGAGCGGCGGGGCAGTTTCAGGTCTAATAAAATTAGCGAGGGTATGGGATAGCGCTCTCGGTCGGCGTATTCACCGCTACCGCTGAGATAGAAAACCGCAGCATCTCCGTCGCTGACGACTTGCATTGAGGCATTGGCTAAATTCGCCTTGCGGAAGGCACGCTGGGTGAGAAGAATGTCGTTAGGGTCATCTTCTACTAGCAAAATTGTGTGTGATCTGGTCATTGGGGGGTTGGGGACTGGGGATTAGGGATTGGGGACTGGGGACTGGAGACTAGGGACTGGAGACTGGGGACTGGGGGCTGGGGACTAGGGACTAGGCGCTGAGTAAAATTCTTCCCAATTCCCAATCCCCAATCCCTAATCCCCAGTCCCTCTTTGTAATTCAATCCAAAAGCGGCTTCCCTGTCCAAGTTTGGATTCTACTCCTACTTGTCCGCCCATGCGATCAATGCCTTTACGGACAATCGCTAAACCAATTCCCGTACCGGGATAAGTCTCGATTCCATGCAGGCGCTCGAAAACGCGAAAGATGCGTTGCTGGTGTTCGGGAGCAATACCAATACCATTATCTACCACCCAGAGGCGCACCCAGTCACCGCGCATTTCAGCCCAGACTTGCACTTCTGGTTGTACGCCCACATCTACAAATTTAATTGCATTCGTCAGGAGATTGGCGATCGCTTGAACTAAAGTAGGGCGATGAGCAATTACTTCTGGTAGCGGCGAAGTAATTGTAACTTGAGCTTGCTTTTGCTTTACGTCAGCTTCTAGTTGAGCGATCGCTTCTTTCATTACATCTGTTAAATTTATTACCTTCAGTTGCAAGTCAGCGCGGCTGAGTCGGCTGTAAGCAAGTAAGTCTTGAATCAGATTTTCCAACCGCTGGGCAGAAGAAACAATGCGCTGGGCATAGTCTTCACCAAGGTTGTCTAGAACATCGCCGTAGTCTTCCAGCAAAGCTTCTGCAAAGCCTTGCATCGCTCGTAAAGGGGCGCGGAGGTCATGGGAAACTGAATAAGCAAAGGCTTGTAGTTCGTCGTTTGCTTCTTGCAGTTGCAAAGTGCGCTGAATTACCCGCTCTTCCAAAGTTTCGTTAAGCTGTCTAATTTCCGCTTCTGCTTGTTTGCGATCCGTAATATCATTGAGCATCCCGACCATCCGGTTAGGACGGTTCTCGGCATCATACTGGAACCGCCCAAAAGAATTTACCCAGCGTATACTGCCATCTGGCAAAAGGACACGATACTCAGTTTGAAAGTCCTGCTGATCTTTCCGGGATGCTTGTATCCCCGCCTCAACTCGTGATAGGTCTTCAGGATGAACGCGGTCTGCCCATTCTTTGTAGCTTCGGTTCGGCTTGCCTGGTTCATAGCCAAAGATGATTTCGTGATAGGTTGTCCAAAATACCTGATTAGTGGTTATATTCCAATCCCACGATCCCATTTTGGCTGCGTCTAATGCTAAGGCTAGGCGTTCACTCTTCTGGCGCAGCTTTTGGGCTTCCTGTTGGCGTAGGGCGCGATCGCGTCGCATCAGATAGTACACTAAACCCAGCAGTGCCAAGCTGACAAAGGTGGCAAGGGTAAATGTAAGTATGGTTCGTTGGAGGTTAGCTTTTGATTCTTTAATCCGAGAAACCAAAAGTTGATTTTCTATATTTTTCATGTCAGCGATTTGCTGACGAATGCCATCCATAATTTGCTTACCCCGGTTGGTTCGGACAACCTGCTGGGAAGCTTCAAAGCCTTGTTCTCGCCGTAATTGGATTTTTTGTTCGAGATCGCTTAGTTTAAGAGCGATCGCACCCTCCAAGGACAGGATGCGCTGCTGCTGTTGTGGATTATCTGCGGTTAATTGCCTGAGAGATTTGATGTGAGTATTAATTTCGGCGATCCCACTCTGATATGGTTGCAGATACTGTTCTTCTCCCGTAATTAAATAGCCGCGTTGTCCGGTTTCGGCATCTTTTAAGGTGGAAAGTGTCGCCTCTAGTTCATTTAAAACCTGATAGGTATGACTTACCCACCGCTCATTTTCAAACACTTTTAGAATGTTGCGATAGGATACAACAGCATTGGTGAGGATAAGCACCAGTGTTACCCCAAGCCCGACTGTAATTTGTTGTGCAGATCGTTTCATGGCGGTAGACGGTGTTGCTTGACGCTTATACCATAAGGTTATCAAGTTGCGCGCAGGCGATATCGGCAGCATTCAATTTTTTTAATGTTGCCGACATATATCGGTAATCCGAAATTGATCTCATTTATAGATTCAGATAATACTCGAACCGCTCCCGGAGTTGTTCAACAGTTAGATTCTGGCTCCAATATTCCGTTAAAGCGTGACCAAATGCCCAAGCGTTGCGGTCGGGTGAGGCAGAGTTTTCCAGCAACAAGGGCCAAAGGGATAATAAGTCAAAGTTAAGAAGGTTTTCCCCCGGCTTCAACAACGAAAACAGATCATACGCCATCTGGAGTTTGCCAAGAACGACGGGCAACTGTTCCACGGGAATTTGCTCAGCCAGGAGATATGCTAGGTTTGGTCGTCCGGTTGTCAGGGTAGCGATGAACTGGAGAACGGGACTTTTGAGCAGTGCAGCCAGTCCCTGAGTTGTCGTCATCTGAAAGGTGTAGCGGTCGATGATTTTGGCAGCGGCGACAGTGCGGGCTTCTAGGTTACGCAAAAAGCGGGCAAGGCGGAGTTGCTTGGTAGGTGCGATCGCATCCACCAGTGCCAAGGATAGCGCCTCTATGCCCCAAGCGACTCGACCTGTTTTCATGTCACCAGTCACAACAGGCAAAACTAAATTGCAGAAATCATTTAGACGTTCAGCGCGATACTTGGTGGCTTCCCGAATAGAAATTTCCTTCGGGCGATCGCCTGATTCCCAGTTGTAGGGAGGATTCCATTCGCGGATGGGACGCAGCCGATCTACTTGAGTGACAATTGCGATCGCGCTCAAGTCTGCAATGTCTGCTTTCATATCTTTGAGAAAATCCACATCCATTTGCAGTGCCGGATCGAGGGCTGGAGTGACCAACAACAACAGATCCGCGTTTGTGGCGTAATCAAGCACCAGTTCCCGCAGATCCGCATGGTTCACTTGTTCGTAACCCGGCGTATCCCAAAGGGTTAGCGTTTCTCCATTTTGAAGCTGCCACTGGTAATTCTGAATTTTATCAGTGCTGGGCAACACATCCACGGCGGCTCGATCTGCCTGAAACAGCGTATTAATCAAGCTGCTTTTTCCAGACCCAGTTCGCCCCGCCAGTAGAATATTGACAGGTTTTTGCTCAACCGCGTCCGCAGGTTCTGCTTGAGCTAAGATTTCTCTCAGGGTTTGGGTCTTTGCCTTGGGTAGCGTCGGTGCAGCAGAGGATTCTGAGGCTGGTAGGGTAGTGCCGCCGTAGAGAGCGATCGCTTGCCGACATAAGTTCCGGAGAGCCGCTTCCCGCAACATCTGGCTCAAATTCCCCAGTAGTTCCTGAGTTGCCTGGTTGCTGGAACGTTGGCTGGCTACTTTTGCCACCGCCACCGCTGGGTTCAAAAGCCACTGGGCCCAGTTCCAGACTTGCCAAAGTTTCCGAGCAGATGGCTCCAGCTTGCGATAAACTCCGTATGCTTCGTATGCTTGCCCAATCGTAACTTGAGCGAGGGCGGGGGACAACTGCTGTATCCACCGATCCAAATCATCAACTGTTCCCCTAATCAGTCCAAAAGCTTGCGGAACGTAAATGTTGAGCAGGGGATACTTGACTTCCGGATTATAGACATGAGCGATCGCACTGACAAGATCCTGGCATCGCTGCCAAAAAGTTTGCCAATCTTCCCAAATTGGGCGATCGCTTTGTGCGGCTTTCAATATCTCTTGGAACCCGGCTTCTACTCGACTAGCGGTGTCATTTCCCTCTACTAGCCGTACTGTGTCTTCTCTATCAGATTCCAGCTCTGCACTAACTTCCGCTATTACAGATTCTATCTGCGCGATCGCCGGTCGAGTCCACTTCACTAGCAGCCAACGCCAACCCACGAATACGAGAGTAAATACAGCCCAAATCCAATTAATACCCCACTCGTGAATCTGCAATCCTGCCGATACCAGCAAGAAACCGACGATCGTTGCAATCGGCGTTGCCAACACCACCCACTGCCACACCTTTAATCGCATCATTGCCCCACCCCTCGATTAGACTTCTTATACCGTTATTGTCCCTAACATTCCTCTGATGCTAGACCCCATAATGGGGGATAACATGAGGAATCAGCGTATGCGATCGCTGTTGGTGGTTTAACGACGTTTGGAACAAGTTGATGTGCGCCTTAGCCAAAGATGCGCCAAAGAATAGTGGTAGAAGTTTAACGCCGTATGCAACTTTACAGTCAGAATCCACCAATTTATGGGGGCTTTCTTAAAGTTGCACATCGCGTAAGTTTAATATTCCTAAAGGGGCGTTGACATGAAACTGAAAATTTTACTGACAACAGTGCTGCTGACTTTCGCTTATCCTACAGCAGCATTTGGACCGAGTAAGGATAATCTGATTTACGGCGAGGCGATATTGTTAGCAAGTCTCGCAGCAGATTACATCTCCATTGGCAAGCTTGAGCCTGCTACACGGCTTCTTGATGAGGTATCTTCAGTCAGCCAAACAGTTGGCGGACTTTGCCCCAGATTGAGGCTATTGACAGATATGGCAGGCCAGTATGCTCTTCTAGGGCAGCAGGCACGTAGCGAGGCTATGTTTTCGCAAGTTCACAAGGCTGTTTCGATCAGGCAACCTTGTGAAGCTGAGGAGTCTTCCTCCAGCCGGAATGACCCACCAGCTTGGGTAATTGGGGCCATTTCGTTGCATGCTTATGCAGGGCGATATGATGTTGCACTAGCAATTGCCGATGGATTAACCGGAGAGAAGGGTTTTAATCCGCAAGATAGCGCATATGCAGAGAATTCTGGTATTGACATCCTTTTGGAGTTGCCATATCAATTAGATGATGTGAAATTACATGACCGAGCCACAGAGCTTCGCAAATATTTAGCAACCCTAGCCAACCGATATAATCAGGCTGGTCAAACCGATAAAGCTGGGAAAATATGGCATTTCCTAGCTAATCATTACAAGAGCATTGGTCAGCCGGAACGAGCGAGCGAATTTCAGAATTTAGTGGCGCAGGTGGGGTACAAACCAGAAAATCCACCATCACCACCGGGAAATCCAAACGCACCAGCTATTCAGCTATTGAGTCGTTGTCTACAACTAGAAACTTCCAATTTATTCTGGATGATCCCGGAAGTTCTGAGTAAGGAAAAACTGGCTCTGCTCATGGAAACCTGTAACAAGATTGCTACCACAGAAACCACAGAAGTTTCTACCCTCAGAGCCAGCTTATTAAAACAAATGGATGGGTTTGTGCAAGAAATTGCCGATCCAATCAAGCAGGGTAAGGCATTAGTCGCGGTTGCAAATGTATATTCGCAACTTGGTGAGAAGGACAAAGCAATCAAGCGACTTGGCCAAGCAGTATCTAGAGTTAGGAGCATTAGCGAACGTCTCCGCCAAGTTGGCCCGAAAAATCCGACTGGCTTAGATCGCAATTCCTTAGTGCCTCAAAATTTACCTCAAGCCAATCAGCTGGTTTCGACAGCGACAGATGCAGAAAGTCTTGTCGCAAAGATTGTCGAGGGATATCTACAGATAGGACAGATCGAGCAAGCCGTTGAAATTGCCGAACAGGTTCGGGCTGGAAAAATTTACCTTCTCGCCAACTTCAATTACGCCTATGCACAAATCGCGCCTAGTATCGTCCAATTCTATGCACAAACAGGACAGTTTGAACGAGCTTTTCAATTGGGAGGAACGTTCGGGGGAGGGAAAAGTAATGCACTGATGTATATTGCTCAGGAGTATTCAGCTAAAGGACAGCATGAGCAGGCAATTCAAACAGCTCAAAAGATTTCTGGGCTTGAATTGCAGAGTCCTGCACAGATTCTCAACGAAATGATTCTGGCAGCAATTCAGGCAGGGGAACTGGATTTGGCAGTCCGCTCAATTTCCTCTCTTGATAAGGCATCCAATCAGACAATGCAGCCAATAAACTTAAGCGGTGTTAAAGATGAATTGTGGCTTGAGGTAGTTCGTTCTTATGCACAGCGAAACCAGTTTGATATGGGTCTCAGAATGGTTGAAAGAATAGATAGAGACGGCGTAAAAGTAGAAGCATTAAGTCTACTTGTCCGTAACTTGGCTAAGGCAGGAGATGATAGACAAGCTTCTGAACTGATGGATCGCGCAGTGGCGATCGCGCGTTCAGTCTCACCCTAGTCGAGTGAGGCGACGATTTGAGGAATTTAGCGCGATCGCCTCACCCAAAGAGGAGGTGCCAGCCAACCAGAGCGATCGCCAGATCTGCCAGTAGATGACTGATATAACACGACCACAGGGAACGGTAAGTCAGATAGCACCATGACCACACAGCACCAGCAATGAAAACTCCCAGAGAACCTAACACCACAACAAGCCCGTTCCCGATGTACCCTGTCAGGGCAATAATATGATGCAGCGTGAAAAATAATGCAGCGAGATATACCGCACCAATTCCTGGAAGTAGGACTTCGCATTTGCGATACACAAACCATCGCCAGATGTATTCTTCGATCAGCGAGTTAATTACAGTAAAGTAGAAGGCACCGATCAGATAAACGGTGGGGGTGGCAATGCCGACTTGTTGTGCTTTTGCTCGAACATCGACCGAATCGATCCAGCGCTGCCCAACAATCCAGTAAGCACCGAGAATAATACCAAACATGAGCATTCCTAAAATCGATCCAGCTAGGAATTCTCGTCGCGAAGGCACAGACAGGACAACTCTCCCCCGATCGATCCACAACAACCATATCAGGGGTAGTGCCAGTATCCAAACTCTCGTCAGGACGAAGAGGAATTGTCCTACTGCTCCTGGTATGTACAACCTGCCAGCGATACCAATGCTGGCAGCAGAGACGAGTAGGAATAAAGCTAGCGCTGCATTTTGAGCAGAATGAGTTTTGAGCATTCTGGATTTTGTTGGATTGTTATTAACCCTTTGTCCAATATAGTTAGATTTGAAAGTAGCTGGTGTGCAACAGTGACGTTATGCTAACGGTAACGATTGAGGAAATTCAGCGAGATATTGCAACTTACCTTCACCAAGTCGAAGCAGGTGAGACTCTTATTGTCATGCAAGCAGGAAAGCCTGTTGCTGAAATTAGACCAATTTCACCAACCGTTAAGAGGATGTTTGGAAATACGGAGAGAGTAGAAAAAAGCTCAGGCAAGTCTGCGTAGCATCAATCGAATCATGGCGATATGAATGAAGGCTTCTGAAGAAGCAGGTAATCGCTCATAATCGACATTGAGACGACGGCACCAATGCAACCAACCGTAAGTGCGCTCCACCATCCAACGTTTAGGAAGCAGGACAAACCCTTGAGCACCCTTCGGTCGCAGAACGACCTCTAGAATCCAGCGGAAAGTATCGAGCACCCAATGCCCAAAGTCTTCTCCAGAGAAGCCTCCATCAACCCAAATGCGAACCAGTTGAGGTACCCGATGGCGTTCCTGATGAAGCGCTTCAAGCAGTTGCTTGGCTCCTTGTCGTTCGGGCACACTGGCAGCAACCACCCGCACGGCAATCAACAATCCCAAAGTATCAACTAAGGTGAAGCGTTTGCGACCCTTGATTTTTTTGCCTGCGTCATAGCCAACCGCCTGGTGTACCATCACCCCAGTAGGAACTGTTTGTGAGTCCAAGCTGGCAGCCGTTGGGGTACTGCTGTGATGGTCATCAACCCTTACCCACGCAACGAGATGGTCGTGAATACGCTTCCAACTGCCATCGTTGCGCCACTTGCGGAAGTAGTAGTAAACCGTTGAATAGGGTGGATACTCGTTGGGCAACAGTCGCCAAGCACAACCACTCACCAGCACATAGAGAATAGCTTGTAGCACCAGCATCCGGTTGACACTGCGAGGTCTACCGCTTTTGGATGCAGGACTGAGGAGAGATTCAAACAACTCGTATTGTTCAAAGGTTAGTTCGCTTGTATAGGCTAGAGTCATGGCTTCTTGGAGGGCTGTTTGGATTTCGATATAATTCAGCCTAAACCCCAGGAAGCTTTTCTCCCTACTGGTGCACTTTGCTACTTTCCAAACATCCTCTAAGCAACTTCGACCTTTTGCTCTTTGTGCTGGAGAGTTCACTGTACCAGATGATTTTGACACTCCATTACCAGAAGACATTCTGACCGCATTTGAGGGTACATGAAGCTACTGCTTGATGCTCATGTGTTTCTTTGGTTCATCAGTGGAGATCGCCGATTATCAAATGACCTGCGTGACAGTATCCGCGATTCAGACAATGAGGTATATCTGAGTGTTGTCTCAGTATGGGAAGCAATTATCAAGTATCAATTAGGCAAGCTACCACTGCCAGAGTCTCCCGAAACTTATCTACCCAAACAGCGCGATCTCCATCTCATCGCCAGTCTTCATCTAGATGAAAATAGTGTTGCTCAACTTGTCAATCTACCGCCGTTACACCGAGATCCATTTGATAGAATACTCATCTGTCAAGCTGTAGAGCATGGTTTGACAATTGCCACAGTGGATGCGGCAATTCGCGCCTATTCAGTTAGCGTCATTTAGAATATCTAAACAGCACTGTAGAGGGCGATCGCTCGTTCAGTCTCACCCTAGTCGAATGAGGCGACAATTGAAGGAATTTAGCGCGATCGCTCGTGGCAAAAAGTCAGCAGCGATCGCTTTTGGTCAACTAGCAGAGCCGCGCTCTTTCTAAGTTGGTTTTAGCTGCACTCTTACGTCAGCGCGCCTATTACACTGCAAACTGGAGTAGCGATAGGACTATAGCCTTTTCCTGTCTAGTGAGGTACGCTCAAAGCATAGAGCATGAGTATTTTCTTGATTAGAGATGAAACCCTACTCCCTTGACCTGCGGCAAAAAATTGTTGACACCTA
>NZ_JAMPKJ010000082.1 GCF_039962115.1 Funiculus sociatus GB2-C1
AATCGTCGAAAAAGATTTGGTTTAAGGTTTAATCTGATTGCTGCTCTCTACAATTACGAGCTTTGCCTCCCCAAAATCAAATCTTCCTGAGCGACTTTTGCAAGAGGTCTATTAAATTCAAACAATCCTAAATTGGTTGTTAAAATCTCTCTTTTTACCCTTCGCTATCTAGATATGTCTATTCACTAAAGTCATAAATCAAAGAATACTACTATATTATATTTTCTATATCTAATAATTTATCCAATTTAGCTGTACAAGAACCCTAATAAATCAACACCTAAAACTTGAGGATGATAAACTTAGCGCCTATGGTTTTAGCTAAATCTGACATTTTAGAGTACGAAATAAACAAGTCTTTAATTATCTCAATCTCTATGTCCTCTGTGAAGAGTGTCGTTCGTTTTTGTAGAATATTTGCGGTTATCGTGTCTATACAGTTATCAGGCATTTTTACGTAAATATAGTATAAAAATTTTACTTATTTTAACATTATTTTACAATTTATTCTTAAGAATAACACTTTGTATGGTGCTAGTTCTACCTCTTGAGAGATTATCTTTAGACATAGATTACTATATCTTAGGAAAGTTGCTCCCTGTTTAAGGGCGAATTAAATTAGAAAACCTGCATCAGCTTTTATCTATCCCAATAAGCAGTTCGCACTCTTAGCAGAACTTACAGAAAAGTCTCAGTTTATCTGAGGCGGCGACCCGGCACATTCACGTTTTCTAAACACAACCATCCCCATAGCCGACGCTCGAAAACTTTGTTTAAGTTTGTTTAATTATACTAAGCAATGCTTATAGGTAACAAGAGCGTGCTATTAGGAAGGTTGAGGGTTTAATTTTCTAATTACTAAAACCTCTAATTACTCAGCTAAAAATGTTGTATAGCAAACCAATAAACATATTGCAAAATATCCTAAGAAGGTTAGGATATTTGCGCCGCTTTTGGTTTTTCCTGACTCTTTCTCTGGGCGTCATACTATTTAGCTGGATTGTGATGGCTCAGCAGCCAGTCACCCTCAACTTGTTGATGACAGCCCCCGATGCTCAACCTTGGCAACAAGGTATGGTAAAAGATTTTGAGGCAGAAAATCCTGGCATTCGGCTGAATATTATTGAGGGGCCGAATGCTACAAATTTACTCGAAGACCTCTATACTTCTGCTTTTCTTTTGGGCGATTCTCCTTACGATCTAGTAAATATGGACGTAATTTGGACACCCAAATTTGCCGCTGCTGGGTGGTTACGAGACCTCACGGATCAAATTAGCCAAGAGGAGTTAGCAGCATTTACGCCACAAGATGTGGAGGGGGGACGTTACGAAGGCAGACTGTACAGAATTCCAATTCGTTCCGATGTGGGGATGCTCTATTATCGGGAAGATTTATTAAAAGAAGCAGGATTGGAACCACCAGAAACGTTTCAAGATTTGATGAGAGTTTCCAAAGCCTTGCAGCAGCAAGGAAAAGTTAATTGGGGCTACGTTTGGCAGGGACGCCAATACGAAGGACTCGTGGCAATGTTTGTGGAAGTTCTCGAAGGTTTTGGCGGCTTTTGGGTTAATCCCGACACGCTAGAAGTGGGATTGGATCGGCCGGAAACTTTGCAAGCGATCGCATTCCTCAAAGACACCGTTCAAGAGGGCGTTTCTCCCCCAGGAGTAACAACTTATCAGGAAGAAGAAACCAGACGTTTTTTTCAAAGCGGTCAAGCAGCATTTCTCCGCAGTTGGCCCTATGTTTGGCCGTTAGCTAATGAAGAAACATCACAAATCAAAGGCAAAATTGCCATTAGACCGATGGTTCATGCTCCTAATCAAACTGGAGGAGCTTGTTTGGGAGGCTGGGGTTTAGGTATTTCTAAAACTTCCAGACATCCCAAAGAAGCTTGGAAAGCAATTCAATACTTTACGAGTATTGAAGCACAGCGCCGATTCATTTTAAGTGCGGGTTATGTGCCAAGCCGAAGAGAATTGTTTACCGATCCAGAAATCGTTGCTAAATACGCTCACTACCCACAAGTTCTAGAAGTTGTACAGCAAGCAGTTTTGCGTCCGCCAATTGCTCAATATGCCCAAGTGTCGGATATTTTGCAACGCTATCTTAGCGCCGCGCTAACTAATCGCATGGCTCCAGAAACAGCGATGAAATCCGCAGCTAATGAAACGCGGCGACTGCTAGTACAAGGCAAAAGCTAAAAGATGAAACCGTTCCCAACCACAGATGAAAAACCTAACAATTTAACTCCCAACCATTGTCGGGAATGTTGGAACAGAAAGCTTCTCCCCTGGTAAGGGAGGGGTTGGGGATAGGTCAGGAGTGAAAAGCAGCGAACTTTAGTTGGTCGTACCTCAACTACTAATAAAGCAAGGCAAAAGGCAAAAATAAGATGGATACAATTCGAGGGCGGGAACAAAGAACAAGTTGGATTTTATTACTACCAGCATTGCTGCTGCTTTTATTTGTCTATGCTTACCCAATTGGGCGAGCATTTTGGTTGAGTTTGTTTACGGAAAATTTGGGTACAGAATTAAAACCCGTTTTCTCTGGTTTTGCTAACTATGCGCGGATGGCGGGCGATGGTCGTTTCTGGCAGAGTTTTTGGACGACAACAATCTTCACGTCTGCATCAGTTTTCTTTGAGTTACTGTTAGGAATGGCGATCGCGCTAGTTCTGAATCAGAAATTTCTGGGACGAGGCTTAGTAAGAACCACCGCTATTTTACCTTGGGCTTTACCGACTGCTTTAATTGGTCTTGCCTGGGCTTGGATTTTTAACGATCAATTTGGAGTTGTTAACGATATTCTACTGCGGTTAGGTCTGATTAAGACTGGGATTAACTGGCTGGGCGACCCAACGCTGGCAATGATGGCAGTTATTTTTGCTGATGTTTGGAAAACCACACCATTCATTAGTATTCTGCTGCTGGCTGGGTTACAATCTATTTCGCCAGACCTCTACGAAGCGCATTCAATTGATGGAGCTACACCCTGGCAAAACTTTACCAGAATTACTCTACCGCTGCTGCTGCCACAAATTTTGATCGCCCTATTATTTCGGTTTGCTCAAGCTTTCGGAATCTTCGACTTGATTGCAGTAATGACAGGTGGTGGCCCTGGTGGTGCGACTGAAGTGGTATCGCTCTACATTTATTCTACTGTGATGCGCTACTTAGATTTTGGTTATGGTGCAGCGTTGGTGGTAGTGACATTTTTGTTGCTGATTTTAGCGGTAGCGATCGCTAGTTTATTACTAACTAGATCCCGTGCCAAAACTTCTGGGGTAGCTTAATAGCATTTATTAAATAAAAATCTAAAATTGACATGACTGTAATTCCCCAAGAACAAAAAACGACTCCAACCCCAACTCCAACCGGAGGAGTCAAAATCCCCTGGAAAAAAATCTTCATCCCCATAGTAGTTGCTTTTGTGGTGCTATTTTCTCTAGCCCCCGTTTTGTGGCAATTGCTGACTTCAGTTAAGGTTAACGAAGATATTGTCGCCGTTCCCACGGTTTACTTTCCCACTCGATACACGCTCAATCACTACATTGAATTGTTCGTCCGTCGCCCGTTTTGGCGATACATTTTAAATAGTGCCTTCGTGTCGATTACTTCCACAGCTCTCGCTTTATTAATCGGAGCGCCCGCCGCCTACGCGCTGGCAAGATTGCGCCCTTGGGGTGCAAAAGTTATTCTTGCAGGTGTCCTCATTGTCACCTTATTCCCAGGGATTCTTTTATTCTTGGGGCTGTTGGAAATTATCCAAGGGCTGCGACTAGCAAATAACTATCTAGCGCTGATTATTCCCTATACGGCAATTAATCTACCTTTAACAATTTTGGTGCTACGAAGCTTTTTCGAGCAATTACCAAAAGACCTGGAAGACGCGGCTAAGGTTGATGGTTATAATACTTGGCAAATGCTAACACAAATCGTGTTACCAATGACATTACCTGCACTGGTGACAACGGGAATTCTGACTTTTATTTTTGCGTGGAACGAGTTTATTTTCGCCCTCACTTTCATCACCCGCGAAGATATGAAGACAATCCCCGTTGCAGCTGCACAGCTAGGCGGTTCCTCTGCATTTGAAATTCCCTATGGAGCGATCGCTGCTGCTACTGTCTTGGGAACATTGCCCCTCGTCTTACTGGTTTTATTCTTCCAGCGCAAGATTGTCCAAGGTTTAACAGCTGGTGCTGTCAAAGGTTAAAAAAACCTAACCCCCTTCCTAATAAAGGGCAGCCGGAAACCCTTTTTAACCCTAGTAAACGCTCCCACAAATCCAAAATTACGACTAGGTAAGGAGTAGCAAAAGCCCCTTGCTTACTAGGGGAGAGGTTCCATCTAAAGTTTTTTAATCCAAAATCCAAAATCGAAAAATGGCTAGACTCGAACTCAGAAACTTAAATAAAACCTATACTCCTAAAGTCATCCCAGTTAAAGACGTTAGCTTGAGTGTAGAAGATGGTGAATTTCTCACCTTACTAGGCCCTTCCGGGTGTGGTAAATCTACCATACTCCGACTAATTGCAGGTTTGGAGGAACCGACTCGCGGTCGAGTCGCTATCGGGGACGTAGATGTTACGAATAAACGACCAGGCGATCGCAATATTGCGATGGTGTTTCAAAGCTATGCCCTTTATCCACACTTAACTGTTTACGAAAACATTGCTTCTGGACTTAGACTGAAAAAAACTCCATCCGCAGAAATCAAAGAACGAGTAACAGAAGCTTCGCGAGTGTTGGGATTAGACGAGTTAATGAACCGCAAACCCGGTCAAATGTCTGGAGGACAAAGGCAACGGGTTGCTCTAGCACGCGCCCTGGTACGTAGCCCAGATGTATTCTTATTAGATGAACCTCTGAGTAACTTAGATGCGCTGTTGCGAGAAAAAGTCAGGGCGGAAATTAAGCAACTATTTGCAGCTCAAAAAGTCCCAGTTGTTTATGTTACCCACGACCAAACAGAAGCCATGACGCTTTCTACAAAAGTGGCTGTTCTTAATAAGGGTGACGTACAGCAACTTGACCCGCCGCACCGCATTTATAACAATCCAGCGAATCAATTTGTTGCTGGTTTTGTTGGCAGCCCGCAGATGAATTTGCTCACTGTTCCTTGCCAGGGAAATTCCGCAATGTTGGGTAGTTTCAGAATACCGTTGCCGGAAATTCCCACTACGCCGCCGCAAATTGTGCTGGGTATTCGTCCAGAAAATGTACTCATTGCCCAACCGGAAGATAGACAAACAATTCGGGGACGAGTGTATTTAGTAGAAAACTTGGGCATGCACAATTTAATTAGCGTCCGCGTTGAAAGTTCCCAGACAGAAGCAGTCACCATTCGGGCTTTGTTACCGCCAGATCAGCAGTTGAGTGGCGAGGAGGTAACGTTGACACTTCCTCCCCAATTTATTCACTGGTTTGATGTAGAGACGGGTAATGCTGTTTTCACCAAGCAACCGCTTACCGTTGGGCGTTAGGGTTAGAAGTAGGGGCAATTCATGAATTGCCCCTACGCTGGCTAAGGAGAGAAAGTAGAGGGAAAAACACAGCGATCGCGCATATTGTCCTATTATCAAATCATCAACTTTTAACAAGTTAATTTACAACTGCTAGGAATTGCGATCGCAATTATCTGCAACGGGAGACTTTAATAACTACGATCTGGGTAATAGCGCCTGGTTACGCCGTTTGTAATACGTCCTAGTTGATTCAAATCCAGACGGATAGCAGCCCAGTCGCGTTCAGCACCCAAGCCTAAGCGTTGGCGACGCATGAAATTGTCTATTCTGTTTGCCCGTCGCAGCACTTCCTGAAGATCGGCAGCAACATATTGACCATTGTAATAGCGATCGCGCAAGCGATTTGTTGCCACTTCAAAATCTCTGACATACTGATTGATTTCATCTTCCCGATCGGAACCATTGAGACGGCTTTCGTCAAGCGCCCTATCGAGGTTTTCACGAAACCTATCAGTACGGCTTTCTATGCGGTTTAACAGTTGCTGCACTTGTCCGCTAGGGCGATAAGTATCTCGCCACTGCGCCAGCAAAGCGTCGTTATTTTGTCTTTGGTTGAGATTTTGTATGGAGTCTCTATCAAACGCAAGAGTTGGGGAAGCTAAGGGCAAAGCACCACACAAAGCTAGAGCAGATAATAAGGCAGAATAGTTTAAGAAAGTTTTCATAGCTGAGGTATTGAGAGTTGGTTGGATTAATCTCAAATTAGCCTCTAGCCATAGGTATAGCCTTCACCTGTTTGATTCACCTGACTGGGTGAAATAACTTGCCTTAAGTTTTACAACGCGGCTGACGGAACTTGTAAATATCTTTGATAACTTGTACCCAGCCATCAGAGACCGATTCCAACAAGCGATCGCCCTTTTCTTTAGTCGCCGTCGTCGGATCTCCCAAAACCCCACTTCGACTTAAGTCTCGCGTCACCCAAGCAAAAGGTAACTTTCCCTCCATACTCAACAAACTATCTTCCGGTAAACCTTGCGGATACTCAGCAACCGCCTTTTCCATCTTCACTTGTTCCGGCAAAATAGACAGCAGCAGACTTGTTTCCGCATCTCCCGCATGAATACCAAATTCCAATTCTTTCGGAGTCAGTAACTCTTTAGCAACGTGCGGAACACGCCAAGTAAATAATGGAAACACCAGAAAATCTTCATATTTCTGATGCAAATCCCGCGCCGCAATTTCCATTACCTGCGGTTGTCCCCCATGAGAATTCATCAACACCAACTTCCGAAAACCTGCCCGATAAACACTATCAGCCATCTCCTTTAAAACAGCCAAAAGTGTCTCCGCACTTAAAGTAATCGTCCCCGGAAAATGCCAATGTTCGTTTGATTTCCCATAATACAAAGGCGGTAAAGCGTATGCAGGAATCCCTGAATCTAACTTTGCCAAAGCCTTACCAACCACAGCCACACCAATAGCCGAATCCACAATAATCGGCAGATGAGGGCCATGTTGCTCAATAGCACCCACAGGCTGAATAATTACCACATTTTCCTTATCGGACATTCCTTGGATATCAGTCCAGCTCAGATAAGGAAAAAACCGCTCAGGAGGAATAAAATTGTGCATTTGTAGAGATAAACGACGATAATCTTTTAACTGCTTATAAATTCTATTCCTTCCATCTTTCTTTCTCGCTCTATAGCGCTTACGCGCATGGCTTCGCTAATGCGTCTAAGCGCTAACACCCAGGCTCCGCCAATGCGGTTTATTTCCTTTGTCCCCAAGCCTTCATCTTACCTGGATTCAACAACCCATAAGGATCAACCATCTCCTTAAACTGCAACTGCACCGGATCAATACTTTTTCTTCCCCCATCTTCCAAAATATAAGTGTGAGGATTAGCAATAAACGCCCCCTGTTCCTCGTGATAACGAATAATTTCCTTCAACCTTTCCTCAGTCGTATAGCGAACAATTTGCAAAGCAGCAGGGATAGCAGTACCATTCACCCGAAGGAATTCCAAGTGCATCATCACTTCCTCGCCAAAATGATGATACATATGCTCTACCAACTTAAGACTTTTGTCTGCTGGAAATAAAGTTTGTAAATAAGTGAGTGTCTGGTCAACACTACGAGCGTGTAAAGTAGTATGATTCCAAGTAAACTCTGCTAAAGAAGTGCCTTTACTCGCTTCTTTTGCAGATTTTTCATAACAAATTGTACCCCCATATTCCCGAATCAAACCTTGCAACGGTTCCAGACAACATTCTGCCACCATCAATAAAGCACAGTGACTATTTTCAGGAATCTGATTGCGTAAAGCAGCAAAATAAGATGGAATTGGCGCAGCACAGATACAAATTAATTTCTTAATCAAACCATCAGCATCACCCAGACTTTGACCAAAGCGAGCAGCTGTCATAAAATCATCAAAAGTGACGATTAATTCTGCCCAAGCATAAGCAGGGCCAAGGGGAATTTCTAACTCAGTGATAATCCCATTCGTCCCGTAGGCGTGATTTACCTTTTGGACTTCATCGCCACGTAACTCAATTACACGCGGTACATCTTCCATCGTCACCACTCTAACAGCATGGAGATTACCGCGATCGCGCAACTGCCCGTAAGTAATCGAACCAATTCCCCCACTCCCACCGCCAATAAACCCTCCAACTGTTGCCGTGCGGTAAGTTGAAGGTGCCATTCGCATTTCCCACCCCGCTTCCCGTGCCTGTTTATCCAACGCCGCCAGCTTCACCCCAGGCTCCACACACGCCAACCCCGGTTTAATCCAGCGAATCTCATTCAACCGCGTAGTATCCAAAATTACCCCACCTTCCAGAGGTACGCACTGACCATAATTCCCCGTACCCGCACCCCGCACCGTCAGGGGCGCTTTATACTTAACACAAGCTGCCGCCACTTGTAACACTTGCGCCTCAGTAACCGGACGGGCAACCAAATTCCCCGTTTTCCCACTCAACAAGTTTTGCAACACCGGGCTGAACGTGTAGTAATCTTGGGAAAGTTTCGCGACTTGGGTAGCATCAGTAATGATTTCTATCCCCGTCAGCTCAGATGACAGAGCATTCCAGTCTATTGATGGTATAGAAGTTGCAGTCATCTGGCTAGCCTCCATGAAGGTAAGAGATATTTTCTTATTTTGGAGGATTTGCAACCAAATTTTCCGAATCTTGATTCCAGAAAAAGTAAAATTTCACGCAGAAACTAAAAAAATAGACAAAATTTGTCAGTATTTTATAATAATCAGTCTCTATAGGTTCAAATGGAACTCATCAAAAAGAACAAAGAACTTTTGCGAATCATCCTCGCCGCCTGTATCATTCTTGTCGGCGTGCTGCACTTTGTCATCCCAAACATATTTGCCAAACTCATCCCCGCCGAACTACCTTACCCTCTGTCACTCGTCTATATCAGCGGCTTCTTTGAAATATTAGGTGGTATCGGACTATTAATTCCCCCCGTCAGTCATGCTGCGGCTTGGGGATTACTTACTCTTTTCATCTTCGTTTTCCCAGCCAACATCAACATGGCAGTTAACCAAATCCAGCTTCCAAACATACCAAACTCCCCCTGGTTTCAAGCAGCAAGACTTCCCTTTCAAGCAGTCTTAATCGCCTGGGCTTGGTGGTACACTAGACCCTCAGATGACGAAAAACAAGCCTCAATAATCCCTGGCAAACCCAAACCAGAATAAATTCCCATCATCTCTTAAAACTTCTCTTTTCTCTGCGTTTTCAGCGCCTCTGCGGTTAGTTTTTCTTTACTTAATATGAACACATCAAAAACAATCCAACAACTACAAGCACAATTAATAACATCAGAAAATTTCCGCCCCTACGGTCAAGTAATCTCTGCCAGTGTTGACGGCAAAAACTACGACACAGAAGATGCCCAACTAAACCTTCAAAATGGAATACCCCGCTTTTACATCATGCGACTACACCACAAAGGGCGCAAATTTCACACAATCACACGCCACACCCAATGCACTCAATGTTTAGGTTCCCTCGAAGGAAAAGACTGGCTAATCGCCGTTGCCCCTCCTAATAATGATACTGACGAACCCGCATTAGAAGACATTGCAGCTTTCCACATTCCCGGTAATTGTTTCATAAAATTAGAAATAGGAACTTGGCACGCTGGCCCATATTTTGAACATGAATTTGTAGATTTCTACAACTTAGAACTCAGCGACACAAATATTGTTGACCATTTCACTCACAACTTTCTCAATCATCAGTTAGAGTTCGAGATTTGTTCTTAAAACCGGGAGAAGTAAATTTGATGTCCTTTGCAGCTACAAATCAATAACTTTTAGATGCGTTTTCCCTGGGAAGCCAACAACTTCAGAAGTTTGCTAATCAGCAAGTGATATATCCCAGTCCAGAAATCAGGATGTTCTAAATAGGGAGGGATTCATACCCGGAAATGGAGAAGGCATAAAAGTACCTAAAAACTAAAAATTTTAGACTCATATCTTAGCCCCTCCTCGCTTGCGGGGAGAGGCTGGCGGTGGGGTTCTACGTTATATCTTAGCCAAACAGTTTTGCTCCAAATCTTCTCAATGCAAAACAATTAAGAACAGGTGGTGCCTACACCACATTGATCGTCACTTTTCAGCCAACCTTTAACACCTCTATATTCAATCTGCGCCCATTGTCCCTGACAGCCTAATAGTTTGACATCGGTTCTACGTGGAACTCGTCCGATTTTTCGGCTTTGCTGACTGGGACTGGCATAAAGATTAACGCCATTCGTTTCATAACCCCTTGTTGCGGTGCCTAACATGGGCAAAAACACCCAGCCAGTTCCCCGAAAGCCGTCGCTATAATCCTTCCTGATTTTTACCCAATTTCCAGAGGAAGCGATGATATCAACTGACTCGTATATGGGGATTTTTCCCAGAATTCGGCTACTGGTACCTGGGCCGCTACGCACATTTAAACCTTGCGGATCTTTGTCGATAACGACGGCAGAAATATCGCATTTTTTTTCATTAACTGGTTGCGCTAATACGCTAAGATTAGCGCAACCAGTATTGATAACCCAGCTCATGCTAGCTAGCGCTAATCCTACGGTTAGCTTTGATGCTGTCTTGTTCGCCTTTTTAGCCATAAGTTTCCCAATTATTTAACACCAGCGTTGGTGCTGGTGCCAAACAATTACTTCATATCGTAGCCAAACAATTTCGGATCGACTTCTCCTAATTCCAAGTCGGCTAAACCATACTCTGCCCAGCGTCGTTCCACCATCGCCGCCACATCTGGATCGGATTCCAAAGGTTCGCCCCATTCATGTTCGGTTTCAGGAGGAATCTTCGTAGTCGCATCAATCCCCATTCTTCCACCTAAGCCAATCTTTTCGCTGGCAAAATCCAAAGTATCAAAAGGCGTATTGGGCAGAATAAAAACATCTCGAACTGGATCAACTTTGGAACTAATTGCCCATACAACTTGACGCGGATCTCTGATGTTAATGTCTTTATCTACCACAATCACAAACTTGGTGTAAGTAAACTGAGGTAAAGCACTCCAAAAAGCTAAGGCTGCCCGTCGCGCTTGTCCCGGATATGCCTTATCAATGGAAATAATCGCCGCTTTATAACTCAGCGCTTCCATTGGAAGGAAGAAATCAACAATTTCTGAAACTTGTTGTCTTAAAATCGGCGTGTAGATGCGGTTCAGCGCGATCGCCATCATTGCTTCTTCTTTCGGCGGACGACCGCTAAAAGTTGTCATATACATTGGATCTTTGCGGTGCGTCATGCACTGGAAGCGCACGAGGGGCGAATCCTCCACGCCGCCGTAATAGCCCATGTGATCGCCAAAAGGGCCATCTGACAACACTTCCCCAGGTGTAATCGTGCCTTCTAGGACAAATTCCGAGTCGGCTGGGACTTCTAAATCCACCGTCTTACACTTCGCCAACTGCACCCCAGAACCGCCGTAGAGTCCCGCAAACAGCCATTCTGATAAATCGACTGGAATCGGTGTTGCAGCTGCCATGATGATCAGCGGGTCAACACCGAGTGCGATCGCAACCTCCAATTTCTTCCCCTGTTCCGCCGCCTTGCGTAGATGTCTCGCACCGCCCCGCACCGATAGCCAATGCACCGTCATCGTATTGCGAGATTGCAGTTGCAGGCGATAAACGCCCACATTCGGCGTACCCGTCTCGCAATCCTTGGTAATTACCAACCCCAGCGTGATAATCTTGCCAGCATCCCCCGAATAAGGACGAATCAACGGCAATCTATTCAAATCCAAATCATCGCCTTGGATTACCACTTGATGACACGCCGGGAAAAAATCGCGTCCCGGTTTCGCCTTCAGCACATCAAATAGCAGCTTGCCAAACTCCACCGCCTGAGAAATCTTCTTCGGTGGCTTCGGCTGTTGCAACATACTCAGCTTTTTGCCCAGTTCCTCCAACTCCAACGGATGCTGCATATTCATCGCCCAGCAAATCCGCTCAACTGTACCCATCAGGTTCACCGCCACCGGATAGTCAGCCCCTTTGACATTTTCAAATAGTAGTCCGGGGCCACCCCGTTGTAACATCCGGTTGGAAATCTCCGCAATTTCCATATCTGGGTCAACTAAGGCTGAAATTCGCCGTAATTGTCCCCTTTCTTCCAGTAGTTTGATGAATCCCCGCAGGTCTCTGGCCATGTTTAAGATATGTGAATCTTCATCTTTTATTATGGGATATATCTTGTGAACAGCTATGCCAGATAATCCCAGCTTGCGGGCAGCAAATGATTCTGCCGTTATCCACCAAATCAGCCTCTGTGTCTACCAAGCGATTATTTCTATCCAGCAGTACGAACCTGAATTACTCAGCGAAAAGTACAGGAATGCTCCTTGGAGCGATACTCGTTATCAGTCTGCATTCCTGCTGAAGTTGGAAGCAGAACTCAGTAAAGCACAAGACAGGGATACACTGATTAAAACGGTACAGAAATTTCTGCAAGTTCTGCTAATTGGGCGGTGTTTAGAGTTGCCGATTTACAGTAACTTACTGGCAAAAATTCGTCATATGAGCCAGAGTCCAAACAATAGTGTAATGCAACAAGCAGCGGGAGCGAACAGCACTAATGTCCAAGATACCCCTAACGCCAGCAGCGCTGACGCACATACGCCAAAAGCGATCGCTATCTTACTTCTGGATACAGAAAATTTGCAACTCGACACCAAAACCGAAAATTTCTTAACCACAGTTTGCACCTATCCTATTCAAGTTAAAATTGCCTTTGCAAATTGGCGGCATCTGGGCAAGCTAGATGCTGAACTTCATGAGCGTGGCTATGACTTGATTCACGTTCCCGCAGGCCGAGACAATGCTGATGGGAAAATGATCGCAGTTGGCTTGTCAATTCGTGAACATTATCCAAAAGCCAGAGAAGTTTTAGTTTGCTCCTCAGACAAAGTGATGACAAACCTTTGTAACCACCTTCTAAAAACTGGATTAAACGTATATCGCGTTTGGCGGCAGGGAGAAAATTTAACAATATCAAACTACAAAAATGGTAAAACTGAGACTTATCCCCCCAAAAAGCTACCTGAAATCCCAACCTTAGTTCAATGTATTACTCATCTCCAATTACTGATTAAAACTGAGCAAGAACGTACTGGAAATCAGTGGATTAAGCTATCTAGAATCTCCGCTTTGTTTCTGGAGTTACACCAAATTACTATTAGCCAAGTTGTCGCGGCTCATCTTCCGGGTAAGAGAGCTAGAGATATTTTTATAAACAATCCATCGGATTTTGTTGTTCATCAACCGCCAGAGCAGTCTGAATTATATGTAACGCTATTTGAGACAATTGCTCCTAGAAGTGTAGCCAGTAATAACAGTAATAATAGTGCCTTTCCAACAGATGTTAGAACTGATATAAAGCCTTTACATACTATTAACTCTAAGGAAGAATTAGAACAAGCGCTTATAGGAGTTTTCGGTAGTATAAAAACCAAGTCTCCAGAGTCTAAAATTTCTCTATCACATTTGGGTACAGGTTTTAGAACTGTATATAAAAAATCTGCAACTGAAGTTCTTAAAAAATTAGGACTAGGCTCAAGCTTAAGTAAATTTTTACAGTCATGCCAAGGGTTGAAAGTTCAGAATACTGGTAAAGATGAGTTTGTGGAACTTGCCCAAAATTCTATATCTACAATTAACTCGCAAGTTGTTTTGGAACAGGTATTAATAAATCTTCTGAACTCCTTAACTAATACATCTCACAACTTGCCTATTCCCATCGAAAGTTTAGGAAGTGAATTTCACAAGCAATATGGGGTAACGATAAGCGCAATAATGAAGCAATTGAAGATGGATGGTAACTTCCTAAAGTTTTTGCAGTCGTGTAGTGCTTTTAAGGTAGAGAATTCAGGGAAGTCATATCGAGTTGCAATCGCTAAGTAAATTCTTCACAATAAAAATACGACACTCAGCATTTTTCGTTAAGAGTCAGAAACTCTTAACGCAAGTATTCGAGGCTCTGCCTCCTATAAATTAATATAAGACAGAGCCTGATAAATAGGCATTCCCAATTAAGAAACTCTTAACAAAGATTCAACTTAGCCAAATCGTCCGTTTACATAGTCTGCTGTCTGCTTTTTCGCAGGCTGAGCAAAAATAGTCTTCGTATCGTCAAACTCTACCAACTCACCCAAGTACATAAACGCCGTATAGTCAGAAACACGAGCTGCCTGCTGCATACTGTGAGTCACTATTAGAATTGTCACCTGTTTTTTCAACTCAGCAATTAATTCTTCAATGCTGCCAGTAGCAATCGGGTCTAATGCCGATGTCGGTTCATCGAAAAGAATAATTTCAGGCTCAGTTGCCAATCCACGGGCAATACACAACCGCTGCTGTTGGCCGCCGGAAAGGTTGAAAGCTAAGTCATTTAAGCGATTTTTTACTTCCTCCCAAAGGGCAGCACTACGTAAAGCTTGCTCTACTTTTTCATCAATAAGGCTACGCTTTGATATACCCCGCACCCGCAAACCATAAGCCACATTTTCGTAAATTGACTTAGGAAATGGATTAGGTCTTTGAAACACCATACTAATCCGCATCCGAACTTCAATCGGGTCAACTTTACGACTGAGAATATTAATACCATCGCTATCCAGGCGGATTTCCCCTTCGTAGCGATTTCCGGGGTAAAGGTCGTGCATCCGATTGAAACACCGCAACAAAGTGGTTTTGCCACATCCTGAAGGGCCAATTAGCGCTGTCACCTGTTTGTCAGCGACTGGCAAGTTAATATTTTTCAGTGCGTGGACAGTACCGCCATAATAAAAATTTAGGTTATTAACCTCAGCTTTAATATTTTTAGCTGAATTTGAGGGAGATTGGTTGGTTTCGATTTTTTCTACCATTTGATATTTTTGCGTAAACGATAGCGCAGAAAAATTGCTACACCATTCATAGCTAGTGTCATAAGAACTAAGGCAATACCCGCCGCCGCTGCATTAACTTGAAATTCCTCCTGGGGACGGGATACCCAATCAAACATTTGGATGGGCAAAACTGTGAAGGGTGCCAGCAACCACTTAAAAGAAATGAAAGGAAACTGTCCTTGAATTGGGGGTTCTGGCAAAAAGGAGATGAAGGTAAGAGCGCCAATGGTTATTAGGGGCGCAGTCTCGCCAATGGCTCGTGCTAAGCCAACAATTATACCAGTAAGAATTGTGCCAGTTGAGTAACGCAAAACATGATCCCAGATCACCTGCCACTTGCTGGCACCAACTGCATAGGCAGCTTCGCGAATACTATTGGGAATGGCGCGGAGAGCTTCGCGAGTTGTCACAATTACTATTGGCAAAACCAACAGTGCCAGAGTTAATCCGGCGGTGAGAACGCTTTCTCCCAACTTAAATCTATACACGAACAAGCCTAAAGCTAGCAGTCCGTAGACAATGGAGGGAACTCCCGCCAAGTTAGTGACATTGATTTCGATGAAGTCGGAAAGCCAACCTTTCTTGGCATATTCTTCTAAATAAATGCCTGCTGCTATACCTACTGGGATTGAAGTTGCAGCAGTTACCAACATTACTAGGGCGCTTCCTACCCACGCAGAAAGAATGCCTGCTTCTTCCGCTTTGCGACTGGGAAAAGAGGTGATAAATTGCCAATCAAGGCGCGGTAAACCGTCGTGCATTAAGTCAAGCACCAACGCCATCAGAGTGACAATTCCAAATAGCATCGACAACAACCCGACGATTTGGAAAGCCAAGTCCCAACGCTTGCTCTTGGCAATAATAGAGCGAATTTCTTGTAGATTTTTCATTATTTATTAGCTAGTCATTGACTATTAATTTATTAATAACTAACTTAGTAAATTTCTCGGTAGCGTTTTCTCAAGAAATGACCGCCAATGTTGAAAACTAGGGTCATCAGCACTAGGGTTAATCCAGCGGCAAATATGGTTTCATATTCCAAGCTGCCATAAGGTAGGTCGCCGAGACTTACTGCCACGATGTAGGCGGTAATTGTCTGTGCTGGTTCTGTCGGATTCCAGGTAAGATTAGGCTGACCTCCAGCTGCGATCGCTACCACCATTGTTTCTCCCACGGCACGCGAAATTCCCAAAATGTACGCCGCCGATATCCCGGAAATAGCGGCTGGTAATACAACTCGCAACGCTGTCTGCAAGCGGGTGGCCCCCATTGCATAGGAACCCTCGCGCAAATTCACAGGTACCGCACGCATGGCATCTTCACTCAGAGAACTGACATAAGGAATAATCATTACGCCGATCACTAGCCCAGCGCTCAACATATTAAACCCAGGCAAATCGGGATACACCTTCTGCAACAACGGGGTAACGAACAAAAATGCAAAATAACCGTAAACAACTGTCGGAATGCCTGCCAGTAATTCTAAGGCTGGTTTAACCACCTCTCGCACTCGCGGTTTAGCAAATTCGCTCAGATAAATAGCTGCAATAGTACCCAGCGGCACTGCTAGTAACAACGCCACTGCTGTAGTAACTAAAGTTCCTGAAATCAGGGGCAATATCCCGTAGTTAAATTTTCCATCTGCGTCGGCAATCAAAGGCGACCAGGTGGTGCTGGTGAGGAATTCTACTATAGATACTTTCTGGAAAAATAGGAAAGATTCTTCAATTAAGATGCCGATAATTGCAAAGGTAACTCCTACCGAGGAAAGCGCCGCTAAAAATAACACAAACTCAATAGCCTTTTCCCGCAAGTCGCGTACTAGCTTTGACGATAATTGAGCCTGTTTAGAAGGTAGTTGCAGCGGTCTTTCGGTCATAATTGGGCTAACTATGAATGTTAATTTGAGAAGCTTTGTGGGCTGGGCTTCGAGAAGGAAAAAGGTAAAAATTCTTAATCTTTTTTGCCTTTTTCCTTTTTATTGCCTATTACTGTTTAGCTTCGAGCTGTAGCAGTTGTTCAATCCGCAGTCCGGTTTTTGTATCGCCTGCAAACACTGTACCAAACTTTTTGTTTTTGAAATGATTAGAAGCAAGTGTATATGCCTGCGCTGGCAGAGCAACATACTTCACTTCACGAGCAAACTTACCAGCATTACCTATGTAATACTGTACAAACTGCTGCACCTCTGGCTTGTTAATGGATTTAGAGCTGACGTAAATAAACATAGGCCGAGACAAGGGAGTGTAAGTTCCATTCTGCACCGCCTGGGCAGATGGGGACACCGGACCTTTGCCGCTATCAATTGGTACTGCCTTCAACTTGCTCTTGTTTTCGTCGTAGTAGGCATAACCAAAGTATCCCAGCGCATTCTTATCTCGACTAACACCTTGTACCAGTACGTTGTCATCTTCGCTAGCAGTGAAATCACTCCGGCTGGCTTTGGCTTTGCCGTTAACAGCTTCGGTAAAGTAATCAAAGGTTCCAGAACTAGCACCCGGCCCAAATAGCTTTATAGGTGCATTGGGGAATGAAGAACGTACTTGGTTCCAAGTTTTGACTTTACCTTGTGCCGCAGGCTCCCACATTTTCTTGAGTTCTGCAACTGTCAGGCTCTTGACCCAAGTGTTTGCTGGGTTAACCACAACAGTTAAGGCATCATAAGCAATTGGCAGTTCAACGTACTGAACGCCAGCGGCTTTACACGCCGCCATTTCTGAGGTGCTGATGGGACGCGAGGCGTTAGAAATATCTGTCTCGCCAGAACAGAACTTTTTGAAGCCGCCGCCAGTACCGGAAACGCCAACTGTAACTCTTACTGCGCCTCTTTTTGACTTCTGAAACTCTTCCGCTACGGCTTCAGTAATTGGGAAAACTGTGCTGGAACCGTCAATCTTAATTGTTGCTGGACTTTGGGACTTAACCGCAGATACTGATAAAGCAATTGTTGCAGCTGTGATTGCCGCAGTACCTATTGCTGTCAAGCGGTTAAGCTTAAACTTTACTTCGTTGACTGCCATATCCTTCGCTCCGGAACCCTAAGTTCGCTCTAAATCTAACCTCAGATAGAATACGTGTTCATGGTTAAGGATTTATAATCTAAGCTTATAAATAGATTAAAATTGATTTACCTTTAGATAAAAAAGGAATTAAATTTTGGTTAAGAGCGCTGTTATACTAACTAAAACTTAGACTGGATAAAGGTAAACGCTATCCTTAATATAAAGACAAGAAACACAAACTAAAATCAAATACCAAAAAGGTTTTGAATTCGTTGACGTATCCGAATAAAAGGAGTCGGTTCTGTGATTCCTTCAGCGAGTAATCCTAAATCTCTTAGCGCCTGTTGCCTTTCAGATAATTTTTGAGCAATCTGATCGGCTAATTCTCGATGATCTACCAAAAGTTTCTGTAAATCGTGGCGATCTACTACAAACAAAATTGAATCTTCCAAAGTGCGAACCGTAGCTGAACGAGGGGTTCCCATCAGCAAAGACATTTCCCCAAAAAATTCGCCTTGGTGAAGCGTGGCAATATATTTCTCTGCTTTTTGGGAAAAAACTTCTACAGACCCGGTGAGAATAATGTAGAATGAATCGCCTGGGTCATTCTCTTGACATACAACTTGTCCGTTTGGAAAAAGTTGCCGATACCCGTATTCAATTAATTGCCGCAATTCTAAATCACTACACCCTTCAAAGTATGCTACGCGCCGCAACAAATCGCGCAGCGTCCAATTGTCAGGAGATTTTGAAACTAGCTTGTTGTTGGATGCGATCGCGCCATTCTGGGAGTTGATGCCATTGGAAACATCTGCGGCGTTATGTTTTTGAAACAAATTTTCTAATTTTTCTAGATTTCGGATGGTCACATCTCGCTGGGGAAAAGGAATCTCAATGCCTCGATAGCGAAATTCATGCTCAATCAAAAAGTTTAAAGAGCTTTTAATTGGATCGCTATTTTGTGGCTGGTCGATCCAAAGTACCAGTTCAAAATCTAAAGAACTTTCTCCGAAAGCTTTAAACCAAACTTTGGGAGGAGGAGAATATAAAACACCAGGTTCCACGCGAGCGGCGGCTAAAAGTGCCTCTGTAACTAATACCGGATCGCTACCATATGCCACGCCAATTGGAAGATGAATGCGACAATTAGAATCTTTATAACTCCAGTTAATAATATGATTTTCGACAAAACGAATATTAGGAACAATGACGACAACGCCATTAAGTGTACGGACAATAGTGGAGCGAATAGAAATGTTTTCTACAGTTCCAAGCAGGTTCTCGATTTCGATAAAGTCTCCGACTCTGATTGGTTGTTCAACAAGTAGCGTGAGTCCGCTGATAAAGTTGCTGGCTAAATTTTGTAAACCGAAACCTACACCAATCCCGATAACTCCAGCAAATACAGTCAGAGAGCTGAGGTTGATGCCTGCTGTTTGCAGCACAATCATAAAACCCAAGCCTACCAAAAAATAGCTAAGGACGGATGCGATCGCTTCTCGACTTCCCCTATCTAATCCCACTCGTACCAGCAGCTTCCGCTTTATCCACTCACTAATGGCGCGAGAAATCACAAATACCGTCAAGGCTAACAAAATCAGTTGGACAATCAAACCAAGCGAGAGAGAGTTGCTGCCTATATTAAAAAATGGCGTGGTAAAAAGCCAGAATAAGCCTGCAAATATCTGTTGTGCCGATGTGACAATCCAATTCATGAATTACTCCATTTGAAGAGGGAACGCGCGAAGCACTTTATCAATAAGACAAGGTTTGGTGAGAAAGTTCCCCCAGTGCCATCCTCACGAGCCTGGGAACCAGAGAAAACCAGAAAAAGGAGTGTAACTGCCTTTGTTGAGCAAAATCAGCCGGAATCAGTATTATGGGGAAAGATGTAAAGAAATGTAAAGCAATATGCAAGACAAAGTTATTGTAATCGTTGGTGCCACCGGCGGGATTGGTTCCGCCTTGACACGCAAACTGGCACCAACCGGAGCGCAGTTGGTACTGGCGGCAAGAGATAGCAGCCGTTTGGATTCCTTAGCATCAGGACTCGATTCTGTTTTAACCGTACCCACAGATATTACCGACCAACAGCAGGTACAGGCGCTGATGTCCAAGGCTGTTGCCCAGTTTGGGAAAATCGATGTCTTAGTCAATGCTGCTGGTGCTGGTATTCTCAAGCAGTACAACCAGTTAGAGCCAGAAGACTTAGATGCCATGATCGATGTGAATTTAAAGGGCAGCTTTTACACCTGTCAGGCGGCTGCTGAGGCGATGAAGGAGCATAAAAGCGGTCACATCTGCAATGTGGTAGGGATTTTGGGCAAGCACTCAATGGCGATGGCAGCGGCTTACTGTGCCTCCAAGTTTGGTGTTGTGGGTTTCAGCAAGTGCATGGCGGATGAACTGAAGCGTTTTGGTATCAAGTTCACCCTGTTCTACTTTGGCGGTGTTGATTCTCCCTTCTGGGATAAAGTTACTTTGAAGGTTGACCGAAAAAAGATGCTCAGTGCCGAAACTGCTGCTGACGCAATTATGTTCGCTCTTGCAGCCGATCCGCAGGCGGTGCCGATGGAAATTAATATTCAGCCAGAAAGCCACCTATTTTTCTAGCCTTGTATCTCTCTTAGGAGTGACCGGGAAATCCGGGGAAAAGGGCAGAATTTACACTCAGGAAAGCTCTAAGACTGAATAAACCATGAAAATCGATCACGTTCGCTTTTATGTTGAAGATGCCACAGCGTTGCGCGACTGGTTTGTTCAAATCCTGGGCTTTCAATGTGTCTTTGGCGGTGCGAGTAGCGACACCCGCACGGAAGTAGTTAAAAGCGGTTCAGTCTGCTTTATTCTGTCTTCTCCTATTGCACCCACTAGCCCGGTTGCTAAGTTTTTGCGCCTGCACCCTCCTGGTGTAGCAGATTTGGCTTTTCGGGTTCCAGATGTCGAGTCGGTGATGGAGATGGCGCGATCGCAAGGCGCGAAAGTGCTGCAACCAATTAGGCACTTTTTCCAAGATGAAGGATATGTCAAGTGGGGCAAAATCACTGGCTGGGGTTCGCTGTCGCATACTTTAATTGAAGCAAGCGGCAATTTGCCAGTTGATATTGGTTTCTTGGTATTTAGCGGGAATAAACAACAAACAATAGATAAGGGACTGTTTACCGCTATCGATCATGTGGTATTGAATGTTCCTGCTGGCGATCTGGATCGGGCGGTTGCTTGGTATAAAAATACCCTCTCTTTTTTGCCCCAGCAGTCGTTCGCCATTCAGACAAAGCGTTCTGGGTTGCACAGTAAGGTAATGGTTCATCCTGATGGTTGGGTGAAGTTACCAATTAATGAACCGAGTTCGGCTAATTCTCAAATTCAGGAATTTCTGGATGTGAATCGAGGTTCGGGAATTCAGCATATTGCGTTACAGACTCCTGAAATTGTGCAGGCGATCGCGCACCTCCGCGCCTCTGGTTTACCTTTCTTGTCGGTTCCCCCCACCTACTACACCGATTTGCAAAATCGCCAAGGACTCGACTTATCAAAAACTGAATTACAAGAAATCGCCAAGCAGCAAATTTTGGTGGATTGGGAGAAGGACAATCCTCAAGCGCTGCTGTTGCAAACTTTTACTCAGCCAATTTTTGCACAGCCGACTTTCTTTTTTGAGCTGATTGAGCGTCGTTTCCAGGCGCAAGGCTTTGGAGAAGGCAATTTTCGCGCTCTTTTTGAAGCTATTGAGCGCGATCAAATGCAGCGCGGTAGTTTGGAAGATGGGGGACTGGAGACTGGGGACTGGGGACTGGGGACTAGGGGCTGGGGACAAGGGACTAGGAACTAGGAACTAGGTAAGACTTTTTCCCAATTCCCAATCCCCAATCCCCAATCCCCAATCCGGCCCAAAAATGCAGTAATCTGCTATTAAAATTAACAATCCCAGTCACTATAGTTCAGCAAATGTTAAGACTTATTACAGACTTCGATGGCCCGATTATGGATGTTTCGGAGCGATATTACCAGGTTTACCAGTTTTGTCTAGAGCATACGAAACGCCAAGACCAGCCTGTGAGAAAAATGTCTAAGGAAGAATTTTGGAGTCTGAAGCGATCGCGCGTACCAGAGCCACAAATCGGCATTCTCTCCGGTTTAGATGAAGCACAAGCCAAGGAATTTGCCGGACTGCGCCGTCAAACTGTGCATACACTCCCCTATATGGCATACGATCAACTAGCTCCGGGAGCTGTCGAAGCTTTGGAAAAAGTACAGCAAGCTGGTGTCGATTTAGTTGTTATGACCATGCGCCGAGAGCTAGAGCTAGAATATGCCTTCAGCCGCTGCGACGTAGAGCGTTTTTTCCCTAAAGACCGCTGCTATCTGCTCAGCAACGACTACGTTAAGACTCGCGACATCGACGACAAGCCTTTGCTGATGGAACGAGCCATCAAGGAATTACCACCCGCGTCTGATATATGGATGGTGGGAGATACTGAGGCTGACATTATAGCAGCCAAGAAACAGAATATCAAGGTAATTGGGGTAACGTGTGGCATACGCGATCGCGCCCAACTAGAGCAATACCAACCAACAGAAATAGTCCACGACCTCAGCGAAGCCGTGGATTTAGTTTTGAGTCAGTCGCAGCCAGAACCAACTCTTCTAGCGTAAGAAGCTGCTGACCAGCCAGAGGATAATAAACGTCACTACTGCCTCGAATTGATTAGCACTCACACCGATAGAGGAAATTTGCTCCAAGAGCAGACTATTAAACAGAGTTCCCAATCCTATACCCACCAACAACCCAAACAGCGTCAGCAGTATAGCGCGACCAAACTTTCGCTCTTTGCGATTGACAAAGAATAAAGTTAATCCGGCTCCCAAGGCCATATTCATTGGCAGCATTGAATCATTCGTACCTGGGTAGAGGAGACTCACGCCGCTCAATAGTAAAAACAAACCGCTAGGCCAAATAACCTCCTGTAAACTAGGCGTATCCACCAGCCGAGATAGCCAAGCCCCAGAACGGTTTACCGGAGGCGGAGCAAAATTGGGAGCGGGTGCTTCTCGCCGTTCTGGGAAACGAATCCGTTCAGGAACCTTAATTCTTCCCTCTTGGCGCATTTTAAGACGCTCCATTAAAATCGCATCGTAGGCAGCTTCCATAGTTTCCAGAAGCTCCTTTTCCCCATGATGCTCTTGAAGGAGACGCGATCGCGCCTCCTGAATTTCCTCAAACGTTGAGTCTTCTGTCAGCCCAAGCTTTTCGTAGGGATTTTGCTCGCTCATCCAAAACCTCCCAGAGATCCATTATTTATATCAGTCTTCATCGAATTTATTCAGCCGCCGAAGAGAAAAACCCTCAACATTCCCCTATGTTAGTTTCTAGCAACAAAAGAAAATGTTTGCGCTCCAGGCCCACGAGTTGCAAGCACTGTGTAAGTTAGCACAGCCGTGTTAAGCTAAGTGGCCGACACCCCTCTACTCCCGGTTACTATAAGCATATTGCTCGTAGTACACACCGTGCCAAGAGAGGTTCTGTAGCTTTTTTCGCATGGAGTTGTCATAAATTAATACATTTGACAAAGTATCTATACATTTTCCATGAAGTTTTGCGATACTGGTTCATTGTTCTGTACCGTTCAAGTCCACAGGTACTGCAAAAAGAGCAGTTAACAGGTTTGCCTTGACCGGATGAGACTCATCCCCCTGCAAGTTAGTTTAGCCTGATCCTTCAACTCAAGCACTTGAGCCGAAAAACACTTTTACTAGCTCACTACCCCAGCCATCAGATGATTCCTCCCAGTGCGATCAGTAAAATTCATCTTTTCACGCAAAAAAGACATAAAACAAACCGTTTAAACCTTGATTTTGGAAAATTGTCCATTACAAGATATTTTCATCGCCTGGAGCGAGCGCCGATAATTGTCTAAAATGCTCATTACGCCATTAGGTTGGGAACACTAATTAAAGTGGAGAACTTGTGTTTAAGGGAAAATAAGCGCAAATTCTCCCCACGCGGCTCTTTGCTGAACACCTCTTTTGTCCGTTAATCATAATCTAGTTTTTAGTGGAAAGTTATGGTCATGGCTTCCGCAACTCACAAAATTCTTGTCGTGGATGACGATCCTGCCATCCGGAATCTCATTCATCGGTTTTTAAGTCAGCAAAACTATCAAATGCAGTCTGCTGAAGACGGGAAGACAGCCCGCGCCGTCTTTGAGCAATTCAACCCAAACCTGGTGATTCTAGACGTGAATTTGCCGGACACGACTGGCTATCAACTTTGTAAGGAATTACAGGAACGCACAGATGTCTTGGTGCTGCTGTTGACAAGTCGAGCCGACGAAAACGATAAAATCCACGGGTTCTTGCAAGGCGCGGATGATTACATCACCAAGCCTTTTAGTTTAGGGGAACTGGGCGTGCGGGTAGGAGCGCTTTTTAAGCGTCACCGACCCCTGAAAGTCGCTGAACAGCAACGTTTGATCTTTGACAAACTGGTTATTGATCCAGTGCGTAGGGAAGTGAATTTTAGCGACCAGCCAATTCCCCTGACCGCCTTAGAATTTAATTTGCTACATTTTCTAGCCAGTCATCCGGGACGAGTTTGGCGACGAGCAGAGTTGATCAAAGAAGTTTGGGCTTCCGAGTACATCGGAGATCCGAGAGTAGTTGACGTTCATATCGGTCAGATTCGCCGGAAAATTGAAATTGATTCGGCTCAGCCGGAGCTAATTCAAACCGTTCGGGGGGTAGGGTATAAGTTTGAGGTACCCAGTACAACTGAGCAGAATGGCAAAACAGAGCGAATTTAGGGGTACGTTTTGGGGATATCTACCATTTTAGATTTTAAATTTTGGATTTTTGAAACCAAAGTTTGGAGCAAGTTTTAGTCAATCAAAGCTGAAAAGCCTAAAACTGAATGGCGTTATGCCTGCTGTTGTCTGCTTATGAGTTTTATGCTGGGGGCTTGTAGCCCCTGCTATTTCCCCAAAGTTTAAATAAATCTACTAGCCTAAGTGTTGGTGTCGCGGCTTTGTTAACCAACTGTTTTACCAATATTGCCCCAGCTTTAAAGCTTTGTCTTTTCCTGAGACAGATTTTGCAGGAGTACAGGTTTCTGCCAGTGGCTGCTAATTAGGGCTTGCTGAATAAATAATGGAAGACCCAGAGAAGGCTTGATTAGTGATTCAAGCCGACAATAATATAAGTTTTTGTTTTTCCTCATTTATCGAGCCATAGCTTTTGATGATGGACAGA
>NZ_JAMPKJ010000083.1 GCF_039962115.1 Funiculus sociatus GB2-C1
TAGGTGTCAACAATTTTTTGCCGCAGGTCAAGGGAGTAGGGTTTCATCTCTAATCAAGAAAATACTCATGCTCTATGCTTTGAGCGTACCTCACTAGACAGGAAAAGGCTATATAAACCAAAGGAGATATACGGTGGAGAGGTAATTACAGGATGGTTAGCCGATCTATTTCCCTACGTTAATCACTCCGTCACCCATGCGCCTACACAAAAGAATCCGATTCTAGATATCCCTCGTGCAGAACTTACAGTCGAGGACGGAATCTCACCAACAGTATTACCCACTGGACTCTCCCAAGCACCAATAGCACTCGTTACCCCTAAAGGAAAAGCTGATTTAGAAGTGGTTGCAGGCTTTATTGGAGTTCGGCAACAAGATGGCTATCTCCAACCAGAAATCGGCTGGGCAGTACGCGAGCAAGATCGATTTCTCAAGATGCTAACCATCCTAGAGCAAAAACCTAGTATGCGATCGCCAATTGATTGGTCAGAGACTCAAAGGCAACTGGAAATGCCAAAGGAACTGATTCAACTCCACAGCCATTTCGACGGTGGCACAATTTTTGCTCAAAGTGAATATCCTTGGCACATTCGGGCATTACAGGACTATACTAATCACGAGTTGAAAGGTACTGACAAACCGTTCACTGGTTTCATCGATATTCAGGGCGATCGGTTCACTCGTTTCATGGATATTGAGGGCGATCGCTGCATTGCCTACGGTTATGTACGCCGCCTCAACAGTAGAAATCGCCTTTGGGAATGGTGGGTGATTGTAGGCAAACCCGTTTGGGAAGAAACCGATCCAATTTTTGGGCAAGAAGTTTGGACATTTACAACGGAAGACGTAAAGGTGATTGCTAAAGGAATTCCGCAACTGTTTGAACGTATCGCGAAAGCTAAGGGAAAATACTACTTTGACGATCCTGACTTCCAACCAGATGATTCATTGTCGGCATCCAGATAGTTTTGGCATCCGATTCAATGGCATCACTTACTCTGATAGGTGCGATCGCACATTCACCTAAGCAGCCCCATTCTCTGCGTACAAAGGTAATTTCACAAGTGCTACCATCACCAGTAAATGCGCTCAACCCACTTACCCTGTGTCCACATCCATACCATCTGATACACTGAATACCCAGACCATTGCGGCAGTACCAACAGAACCCGTCTGGCGTTTGAGTGTTGAGCAGTATCACCAGATGATTCGTCTTGGCATCCTGAGCGACGACGATCCGGTAGAGCTGCTGGATGGATGGTTGGTCTACAAAATGCCGAAAAATCCGCCCCATCGTGCGACTACCAAACTCACTCGAAATGCCTTAGAAGCCGTTATTCCTGAAGGCTGGTACGTCGATACCCAAGAACCTATCACCCTAGCAGATAGTGAGCCAGAGCCAGATGTGGTGGTTGTTCGGGGAAATACCCGCGATTACCTCGATCGTCATCCCGGTGCCTCTGACATCGCTCTGATTATTGAAGTTGCCGATTCTACCCTAGAGCGCGACCGCACCTCAAAACAGCGTCTCTACGCTCGTGCAGGGATTCCGATTTACTGGATTATCAACCTCCCAGAAAAGCAGGTTGAGGTCTACACCGAGCCTGTTGTGACATCCGAATCCATCTATCAGCGTCGTCAAGATTATCAACTGTCCGATGAAGTGCCTGTTGCGATCGCAGGGCAAATAGTCAGCCGTTTATCTGTGCTGGAGTTGCTTCCTTAAGTGCTGAGTGGGTTTAAATATGGTCGCCCGCGTAGGCTGTACTTAACGTTTGTGAACTTCAGAATTTTTTGTGGCGTTGCATGGTTTAAGATGATGGTTTGTATACCTTAATTCATCCTATGGGAGCTAGAGAGCGCACTTTAGGTTATTACTCTGAATTGTTTCCCATCTTCACAAATTACAACTTTGTTTTTTCCAAGAGCTTTAGCATACTTAAGTGAAAAAAATGAACTTTTCAAATCATTGCCTATACCAGCAGAAAATGTGTAATGTGGTTTTCCAATAGATTCAATATATCGTGCAAAACTCTCTACTTCTACATTACTGCCTTTGCAGGCAACACCATCCGCAGCACAAAATATAATCTCAAATTCTAATTTTTTTAAGTATTCACATATTTGAGTCAAAATGCGATCCAAATCTTGAATAATTTTGACTAAGTTTTCTTCATTATTTTCAAGATAACCCCTGGCAATCTTGTTACCTATATCATCCCCATCAAGCGAAATATAAAGAGGCATGTTTCACCTTTTACCTGGACGCAAAATTATCACAACTTTCGCAATTATAAATATTGCTTTACTCTTTTTTTTAGTATACTTACTAACTCCCTATAACTTTTCAGTAGAAGTGATAAGGTATGTTAGTTTTTCTATTACAATTTTTGATGTTATTGCGTTTTTAATATCCGTATATTTTTGGAGACTACTCTGGAAACTTATACCTATCCTCTCAGAAATATATTTTCCAGATATTAATGGTATATGGCAGGGAAAACTAATTTTTGGTACGGGCTTAGAAGAGGAACAACTAGAGGCTAAAGTTAGAATCAAACAAAACTTATTTAATATAAATATAAACTTATGTAGTACAACCTCAAAATCATATACTCTGGTTGCTTATCCTACCCTTGAAGCTGGAAACCATAAATTGTACTACGTATATCATAATACGCCAAAAAAACCGGAATATCCTGAATACAAAGGGACTGCAATACTGAGTGTTAAGCTTGAAGCAAAGCCAAAGCCTATGGAATTAAGTGGACAGTACTACACCATTCGTGGAAATAAAGGAAGAATCGAGTTAGAGCGAATAAGTTTAAATTCAAAAGAAGACTATGAATTGTAATAATTGCAGGGTGGGCAGATCCCTCGTGTGTTCTGCGTTGAACTTCTATAAACGCCAACAATCTTTTGCCCTGCACAGCTTGGAATGCTAGGTTGTTCTGCGGGAATGCTACCCTGCATATACTTCAAGCTATCCTACGAGCGATGGCAATTGTCCTAAAAGCAACCTAAAACCTAGACTACAGTAACATAAATTATGTCTGTTGCTATTACAAACCCGTTTCTCAGAGCATAGCATTCGACATAATGTCTACCTTTGTATTTTGTATGTTCGGTTTTAGTCCAGTTTTCAGAGTCATCTTCTTCAATCCTTCCTCTTAGCTGATGCTTATTTCGAGCTTCTTGTCCACTATTTTTCACTTTCCACTTAATAACTGTGTTATTCGGTAGGAAACTCTTATTTTTATCAACATAAAACCTTAACCAGACATCCTTTGGATAGTGAAAGTCACGAAAGCCACTTCTGGATTTAGGATTCACAGAGAGGGCTAAACGCCAATCATTATCTAAGTCATCAGGATACTTGTGTTCAATAAATTCCTCGTAATCAACTGAATCTATTACAGAAAATTTTGCGGAGGCAGATGTAGATACAGCTTTTTCCTGTATTTCACCAAAGTCATCTCCAAATATTTTTCTCCATTTTTTAACAGCTTCATTAACATCTTGTTCTTCGTAGGCATCATTAACCCACTGATTGTAATCATTAACTTTTTCCCTGAAGTTAGAGTATTTATCTTGATCCCAATGACGATTAAACTTTTCACTTGATAAAACTGGATTATTAGTAATATCATCATTCAGGTAAGGTCTAGCTTGAAGATAACTATCCAGTCTGTTGAACAAAGTTTTTAAAGTTGTATGTAAATCCTTGTAGTACGTTTCTTGATAGTATGTATTGTCTTCATAGTCATATACTTGTTCACCTAATAATGTAGTTAAAAGTATTGACTTAATGGAAAAGGTAAGCTTGATATCTCTGAGATACTTGAAGAGCCTGACAGTCTTTGTCAGAAACTTGCTTGAAGTTATTGAATTTTTCTTTTCAAACCACTCTGCATAACCATCTCCATCTGTATCTTCAAATGTATTACTATTTTTATTCATAATTTTGAAGCGGCCATCTATTTCAATAGCAGGAATGATATCAATATGAAAATCACTAGCATAGTCTATGGTGACACACCTCGACTTACCTCTTCTGTCAACTATATCTTGGTACTTATCGCTATCCTTAAAGACTTGATGTAAATTGTTTAGATAATCTTTTGCTTTCCATCCTTCAAACTCTTTTAAAATAACAAGTAGATCAACATCAAAATCTTTCCCATTAAGTGGCTTAATGATTGTCCCTTGCCTATAAGAGCCTTGTGGAGAAAACTGAAGAATATGGCCTTTGAAGATATCACTTTTTTTAAGAAATTTCTTCATTGTATTTATACCCTTCTTGGCTACTTTAAGCCGAGTAGGATTTAAGTTAACTTCGTCCTTCAAGAATTCCTCAAAAAAATCAGAAATGGACTTCATAGATTTAGCAGATAACTACAGTTCTAAAAAACTTTTAATTTTATTCACTTCATAAGTGAATGTATGATCAGCTTTGGTTTTTAATTCTTCTAAAATATCTAGCTTATCCAGACTAAGCTTAGAATCCGTAATAAAGTTTAGTCTTAAGTATTTTTCTTCTTTAAGAATCAGCCTAACTATGTTTTCGGCAGATGTAGACTGCAAATTCAGTATGATATCAATGATTTTCTTACCTTCCCATCCGTTAACCAGACCCCAATTTCTAGTTTCCGCACTATCAATTTTATAGTAATGCTTACCAATCCCAGTACCTATCGATAGTATCCTTACATCATTTTTATCTATTTCCAACTTACCTATAGCTTCTGTCAGCCCTACTAAAGCCGGATTATTTGCCCAAAGTCCACCATCTGCTAGTAGGTAATTTTCAAGCCTATTGGGATCAAAATAGATAGGAGCCGAACAAGACGACAAAATTGCATCAACAATTTTTATATTCTTATCTCTAACAAACTCTTCTAGATATGAAGATTTAAATACAAAAGCTTGTCCATTTGCAATATCAGTAGCTGGTATAATCAATCTGGTTTTCTTGATGTCAGAAAGTATTTTATTTCCAATTTCTTTATTCAGAATATTTTCTAGATGTTTTTTGGAATACTTACTTCTATAGAAACCATTTAGACTAAAACTATTCGAGGTAAAAATTTTTCTACCTTCTACTTCGTAAATTATTACTATCTTTTCTATTGGGCGATCAACCGCAAGCGCTCCGGCAATGATAGAGCCAGTGCTAGTGCCCACAATTAAATCGAAATATTCCGAAAATATTATATCGAATTCTTCACGAATCCTTTTTAGGATATATGCTGCGTATAAACCTCGAATGCCACCACCATCAATAGCCAGAATTTTGAATACCACAGCTTTTTCCTAGCACTCCCCTTACAAAGCTTCATTATAGGCAAGATTAGGAAGGTCATGGTTCATATGTACTATAAATAGCAGAGCGCTAGTGAGAGGGCAGTACAGTACCCACCACAACCTCTGATTAGTCACGCTGCGCTCGCTGCTAAAACTTCACGTTAAAACGATTGAAAAGATGAGCAGTCCTTGACTTGACTATATCGATGTTTTGTGTATCTCTATCTATAGAGGAAGCAGGTTGGTAGAGGATGAGTGGAGGTGTGAACTGACAAGTTAGCGCTAGGCTAACGCCTCGCTTCGCTAACGCGATCGCGCACAGGTGTAAGTGCCATTTAATTTGGAAAAGATTTGTTTTGGCTAAAATTTAGATAGACGCTGTTTAAAAAAAGTAGCGATCGCCCTAACAGTCAATGTTCCATCAGGTAAGGCTTGAAAGTTGCTTTTAACAGCTCAAACTCAACAAAAACCGAGATGGTAGCTACTTTCGGTATGAGCAGCTATAAAACCATTTGATTATCCACAAAAGCATTTTAAACCGAGTTATTTATGCCCGCAGTACATTTACCACCTGGCCCTAAAGGTCATTTTCTTGTAGGTCATCTTCCAGAAATAAACCGCGATCCACTTAAGTTCTTGAGCAAATGTGCTAGGGAGTATGGCGATCTTGTTTGCTGGCAGTTTGGGCCATTTCCAGCTTTTTTAGCGAACCATCCCGACTTGATCGAGCAAGTCTTAGTCACTCAATACCCTAACTTTGTTAAAAGTAGTGTGTACCGACGCGGATTGCGCGTTGTAGGGAACGGCTTACTGACCAGTGAAGGCGACTTTTGGCAGCGTCAGCGTCGTCTGGTTCAACCAGCTTTTCATCAGGAACGAATTGTCGCCTATGGGAAGGTAATGGTTGACTATACTGAGCAATTAATTGACCAATGGCGCGATGGCGAAATCCGCGATATTCATCAACATATGATGTTGCTGACCGAAGAAATTGTGTCAAAAACACTGTTTGATGTTGATATTAAAGATGAAGCAGAAGGGGTGCAGGCGGCGTTAAATGCAGTGATGGATTTTAATTCCAATCTTGCTAATCAATATTTCCTTCCTGGTTGGATGCCTACTCCTAGTAACTTACGCTATCAACGAGCAATTAAACAATTAGATGCGATTGTTTATCGCATTATTAACGAGCGAAGAGCAAGCGGCAAGGACACAGGCGATTTACTTTCCCTATTGCTTCAAGTGCGGGATGAATCTGATGGAACTGGGATGAGCGATCGCCAAGTGCGAGATGAAGCAATGACTCTATTTTTGGCGGGTCATGAAACGACTGCTAACGCCATGACATGGACATGGTTTCTACTTGCACAACACCCAGAAGTAGAAGCGAAATTGCAAGAAGAATTGAAGAGGGTGTTGGGCGATCGCGCACCCACGGTTGCCGATTTACGTCAGTTGCCTTACACAGAGCGAGTTGTGTTGGAATCAATGCGACTGTATCCGCCGGTGTGGGGAATGAGCCGACGTGCTGTAAAAGACTGCGTTCTGGGGGGGTATGAGGTGAAAGCGGGTACAACTGTGTTTATCAATCAGTGGGCGATGCACCGAGATCCTCGCTTCTTTGAAAATCCAGAAGTTTTCAACCCCGATCGTTGGGCAGATAATTTCATCAAAAAGTTGCCCACCTTTGCCTATTTTCCCTTTGGTGGCGGGTCGCGAATCTGCATTGGCAAGGCTTTTGCCATGATGGAGGCAAGCTTACTGCTGGCAGCGATCGCGCAAAAGTTTCGCCTGACTCTACAACCAGAGTATCCGGTGGTGCTGCAACCCTCGTTAACACTCCGCCCAAAACATGGGATGAAGATGTTGGTGACTCAGCGATAAGCGATCGCTTCCTAGGCTATTAACTCTTTCTTGCTATGGAGCGCGTTCTCTGTCCCTAGGTGGATTAGGCAAATCCTAACTCTTCACTACGATCCCAGTACATTGAACCGTAGAAAGCATCAGAAATTAAATCAAGGTAAAAAAACAAAATGAGAATTTTCTTTTGGGTAAGTTTGTCTTTTGTCGCTGTTGGCGCGATCGCGCTTCTTCTTCAACCCATTATTGATGTTCATTAATTCGGGTTTGCTTTCCAACAAAAAAAACAGTGAAAAATTTTAGACTCCTATGCTGAGTCACAACAAATTTCTGCTGGTGAAGTTTTACGTGACTATATCAAAACACTTCCAAGGCAGGTGAAAACCAGCAATTAGCTTTCATCCCCGGATTAAAATCACGGGGTTTTCAGCATTTTTCTGATATTTTTGATAGAATGAATTTCTGCCAGTACATTCCGGTCTGTTGCTGGCGCATTGGAAAAAAGCTCATTAAAGCCATCCAACTGAAGTACAAATTTCCTGCTCTTAGACTGGCCCCAGGCACTTGATTTGGGATAGGGGCATTACTAGGAGCGATCGCATTCATGACATTTGATAACCTCGGTCTTTCGACAGACCTGCTTCGTGCTGTTGCTGACTCTGGCTACACTGAACCAACCCCCATTCAGCAGCAAGCAATTCCCGCAATCCTGAAAGGACAAGACGTTTTCGCCAGCGCCCAAACTGGAACGGGCAAGACTGCTGGCTTTACCCTGCCTTTACTGCAACTCCTGGGTACCACCAAGACCAAGCAGGTGCATCGCCCGACTCGCGCCCTCATTCTCACACCTACTCGCGAACTGGCAGATCAGGTAAAAGATAGCGTCAAAACTTATGGCAAATACCTGTCGCTGAGAGCGGCAGCAATTTATGGCGGCGTGGGAATTAAGCCGCAAGTTCAAACGCTGCATCGGGGAGTTGATATTGTAGTAGCTACGCCCGGTCGCTTGCTTGACCACATTGGGCAAAAGACTGTGGATCTCTCGCAGATAGAGATACTGGTGCTGGATGAATGCGATCGCATGTTAGACATGGGCTTCATCCGCGACATCCGCAAAATTTTGGCAATTCTCCCCCCATCCCGCCAAACGCTGATGTTTTCTGCCACCTTCTCTAAACCGATTCAGCAGCTTGCCAGCGGCCTGTTAAAATCTCCGACCCAGATCGAAGTTGCTCCCCGTAATACCGCCGCACAGCAGGTAGAGCAGGTGGTGCATCCGGTCGATCGCGATCGCAAGCGAGAACTGCTTTCTCATATGATCGGGTTCCACAACTGGAAACAGGTGCTAGTCTTCACCCGCACCAAACACGGAGCAAACCGTCTAGCCGAGCAACTTGCTCAAGATGGGCTGAAAAGCACTGCAATTCATGGCAACAAAAGTCAGGCAGCCCGCACCCGTGCGCTGCAAGACTTTAAGCAAGGGAAAGTGCGGGTATTAGTAGCCACTGATGTAGCATCACGGGGTCTAGATATCGATCAGCTGCCCCACGTAGTCAACTTTGAACTGCCCAATGTACCAGAAGACTATGTGCATCGCATTGGTCGCACAGGTCGCGCTGGAAACGAAGGACGAGCAATTTCCCTCGTCAGCGAAGATGAATATCCATTCCTCAAAGACATCGAAAGATTGCTCAATAAACCCCTTGTCAAAACTGTGGTTCCAGGCTACGAGCCAAGCGCCCCAGTCAAGATCGTGATAGACCAGCCGAAGGGTCAGGGTCAGCGCGCAAACCAAGGTCGCAGTAACCGAGCCAAGCCCCAGGCACCATCCGCACCCACCCGCAGCAAAAAGCCTGCCTCACCAGGTCGTGCTCGCAAAAGGCTGCACACTGTTTAAACTCCTGGCGATTGCCGCCTAGTTAAGGCGAGATACCCGACTTCTTAGAGAAGTCGGGTATCTTTTTTTAAGGGCTGACAATATGGTTGACAAGGGGTGAGGTGCAAAATACAGGTTTGCGATCGCTGTTTGTAAGGGCTTTCGCTTCAGCAAACGGACAATTCAGCTCTTGCACGCGCAAATCAATGAACAGCTCCACAAACCAGGTTAATTAAGCCAAGGCTTCTACATTCTGTCGGAAGGCCATTAAGGCGTGCTTACCCTGATAGTCTTTTATAGACCAAAAAATAGAATCACATACTTCTAGTGAAACAATGGTCTTGATTTCAATATTAGTGTTGTAGCCCGCTATGTCTCCTAAGCGTCTGCCGTGGCTACCCTCACCCTGCACTTGATTAATGGTGTAGCCGCTTACGTTATTGCTTTTAAACAAGTTGACAATAGCATCTTTAAGCACTGTTTCAGCAATAATGGTGAGTAGGACAGCGGATTTGACTGGGCTGGGGTCGTGGGGCATGAGGAATTCCACAGAGTAGGTTTGGGGTTGTCGAGGTAGTGGAAAGGGCTTTGTTGCCAAAATCCTTACCAACGCTTCCTTGAGTTAATAATACCTTCATCTGTGTGCCATCCAGTTCTCAAACAACTTAAGTTAGGGAAGCAAGCACCTCGATACAAAACTGCAAAATAAAGCTTAGAGAATTACTTAGGGATCAGTTGAGTATGGATAGCGCCACTCGCCTCCAGAAGATTTTGGTTGATTCGCCGATTGGTGTTGTGTCACCTGCGATCGCGCTTTTGAATCTTCCCGACTGGTGGTTAGCAGGTGGTGCGGTGCGAAATACGGTTTGGCGATCGCTATTTGGCAACGAGTGTCAGTTAATCATCAATGACTTTGACATTGCCTTTTTTGATGCGCTTGGAGATCGTTCCCAAGAACTCACTGCCAAGGCTACCCTGACAGCCCAGTTTCCTGACTACAAGTTCGATGTCAAAAATCAAGCGAGTTTTGCACGTTGGCGTTCCGGTCGCAGACCTTACAACAGCACTGAAGATGGGGTCACTGATTGGCTACACACCGCGACGGCTGTAGGCGTTCGGTTAGATACTCAAGGAGAATGGCAGTTTTTTACTCCTTATGGTCTGGATGACTTGTTTAATGGCATCATCCGACCGACTCCAGCACATATAGACAACCCGGACGCTGAAAGTAAAGCGACTTCGTTTCTACAAAAATGTCCTTGCCTGCGTCTAGCATAGAAATTGCCTACGAGGTCAGCTTTTTACATCCTTTACCTAAATTTAATAATCTAAGTCCTGATTGGATATTTTGTGCTTGTAAATCTTTATAGCTTTATAGTTAGAAGAATTACAAGCCTAAATGAACGAGCCGAAACCTATTATAGAGACTACGCAAGGAATACTAACAAGAGCAGCAAGTATTTTGAGTAAGCATTCGGAAAGTCCAGAAATAAATAATGCTAAAAAATCAATATCGGCAGCTCTATCTTCTCTCAATACCCATCTCAAGGCTAAAGGAGATGAAATTTTTTACGATGATGTCAATTGGGACGATTATGAAAAGTAGCCCCATAAAAAATAAAATTTTATTCTTTTCATCTAATTTCAGAAATTTCTTCAATTAGCTTCTTGAAATAAATTTCAATTTCTGGTCTTATAATTTCAGGTAAATCTTCCAATAATTTTTCTTTTTCGTTAATGAATAGTTCAAGTGCTGTAATCACTTGTTTTTGATTGGTAATTCTTGATTTTAACTTATTAGTCGTCAAATAGCCTCCTGCGGCAAAACTATGTTTTATCCATGTAAGACAGTCATATACATTTTGGTAAAGCTGATGTCTTACTTTTTTCTTTGCCCCAGGAATTATAATTGCTATCACTCCTCCCAAAGGATATTTTTTCAAAGCAATATCACTAGCTTTTTGGGCTAGTGATATTCTTCTTTCTCTATTTTCCAGCCATTCAGTTCCTATTAAATAGGAAGTAGCACGTTCTGCAAGAGCATCTAAATCATTTAAAATAGAACTAAGTTTATATTTTATAAGGATAGTTTCAGAAGTTACTAAGCCACTATCATTTAGTATATTTAATAGCGGATTTATTTGGTCTTTTACTATAAAAAATAAATCATGAATTAATTCTTGCCTTCCGAACGGATATTCTTCATTATCTCCTTCTATTATCCTTCCTTTCAATTCTTGTTCAAGAGTTGAATTTAGCCCATAAGCAACTATTGCTATAACTACCAAAAACACCATCAACCAATATAATTGAACAATTTGCCCTAAAGTTAAATACCCAAACGTACAAATTATAGCTAGGGTAAAACTCCAGTTTCTTATGTATTTGATGCGCTGAGAAAGCTGACGAAGAGATGACATTGTAGGCTACAATAGTTTCTTCTTAATGTGATATCGTTTTAAGTTCATCTGTATATTAAAGCCGTTGGTTCAGCTTTGGTTAGCAGGTTATCTTCGTGGTTTCCGCCTATAATGTGAATCTACCCATTTCCCATTTTTTTTACGGTAACGCTTAACAAATACATAATCGCTTGGATTAGAAATTATCTTATACTCTACTGGAGTAAGTCGTTGAGCAGTTGCCCTTGTGAGTGGTGTTTGGCTTGAAGGTGATTGTCTGCTTTGATTAGGTGGTTTGTATGTTGACGACTGTTGCTTAGGAGATTGTACGGGACTGGGTGGTGGTGAAGGAGCTGGCTGTTGATGGGAAGACTGTCTTTGTCGTTGTTCGTTTACCCTCAGACGAAATACATGGTTAGACCTTGCTCTGATATTAGTTACTTGTTTTCTTGCTTGAACAAAAAGAGTCTGGTGGGCAATTTCTGGGTTTCTGTTAGCAAATTTAGTAAGCATATCTTGAGCTATAGCTGCTGAATTGTATGCTTTCTGAAGTTCAAAGGCATCAAGAGAATCTAGTTCTTCTAATTTCTCACACGAGAAATTATAAAACAAACCGAAACTAGCTGCTAACCCTCCTAAAAACACCATTGCCCAATACAATTGGACAAGCTGGCCTAGAGTGATATACCCAACCATACACAGGATGGCTAGTGTCCAACTCCAGTCAACTATCTCCTTAATACCCTGAAAATGCTGGCGTAGTGATGACATTGGGAACGCCACGCTTACGAAGTTTTAGGTATCGAGCATTTCAACAGAATTTGTTTAGGCCTATCCGGGTTGCTTAGAAGATTTAAGTTTTGGTTGTACGGCGCACAACCCTTTTTGTTGATGCGAATCTTCACCCATTCTGTAGTGGGTATCTGAACTCGAAAAGCTCCTAAATTATCCGTCGTATCTGTATCAGACCCACCTTCTGATTCGATTATTACTGATGCACCCACTATAGGAGCTTGACTGGTTTCATCAATAAGGCTGACCTTTACAGTCTTTGAGCTTGATGTTGTCTCGGTTGATTTCTCTGTTTGTTTCTCTTGAGTCGAATCATTTAGTCCTGGAACGTGAGTTGCAGCCCCATAGCCTATAGTCAATAAAAGAAGTACTGACAGAACCTTCCAAACAGGTTTCGGAATTTGGTTCAAATCCATGAGCGGATAATGCTAGTAGATTAAATTTTCCACTCTACGATAACTTGACTTAATTCCAATGTCAGGCGCGCCACCTGCTTCCTGCTTCCTATATTGAGCTATATCTCGTGAATGCTTACATTTGCTAATTTTTTCTGCCGACAACTAATGCAGGTAAAGAGAGGCTGTAACGAAGTGCCACTGGATGGCTGTAATCATTGTTGTACATTTGTAACAATCTAGTTATGCCTCCAAATGAGCATTGGGTCAGGATCTAGGGGACAAAGCTAGGCTCAACATCTTTCAGCTATACGATGAGAGCCTGGAAGACTTGCATAACCTAAGCAATCCCGATGTTTTAGCCCTAGAGCTACCCCACAGGAGTAGCCACCCTTTAAATGCTCTGATGTATGCTTTTTTCAAAGCCTGAAACTGGAACATCAAGACATGGTAGGAGATGACGCAGCGAGATTTGCCCTAAAAACTGAACTCTTGCAACGAGTAGAAGCGTTAGGGCTACAGCAAGCCTTATTTCCCTCTGATGGAGAGCTAATTGATGCAATTGTGCAACGGCTAGAAAGCATCAATCCCATCCCACAGCCACTCCACCCCGACCATCACCCTTCTCTACTCGGTAACTGGCTGTTGGTGTACGCATCAAGAGGAACCGTTGTTACCCGTCAGCTGGCATCAATTCCAGATTTTGGGGGAGGAATAAACATCAAACGGGTGTGGCAAAGGTTGGTTGCAGGGGGTACTGGGAATATTTCTGCTTCTAACGGTGCTTTTCTTGACTTACCCCTGCTGGGGGAATGGCAGTTACAAGCTGATGGCGTTTGGACTTGGGGCGCAGATGAGAAGATGGCTAAGGTGAGCTTTGACAGTTTTTCTATGCAAGCAACAAAGCTTTTTGGCATGGAAAGCTGGAGTTTTCCTGAGCTGAAAATACCAGTATTGGAATTCCTCCGGAATGAGGCAGAGTGGACAACCTCTTATTTAGACGAAGAAATTAGGGTAGGACGAGGTGCAACAGGCAATTTGTTTGTGTTTCGTCGTGAGTGAGTTGGGCGTTTTGAGCGATCGCATCACGCATCACCCGCGATCGCTACCTTTTCTGGTTTGTTTTATTCTGCAAAATCAGCAGCTTTTGTTAAAGCATAATCAAACCAAGCCGTACACCCAGTGTGACAGCCTCAGTCCGGCTGGAAGCATTCAGCTTTTGAAATATAGATGATACGTGGAACTTGACGGTATGCTCAGAGATGCTTAATCGCTTGGCAATGCTCTTATTCCCCATTCCCTGAGCCAGCATACCCAAAACTTCAATCTCCCGTCCGGTAAGCGCTTGAATTGGCGAAGCGGGTAATGTGCGGGTGAAAGACTCGCTACGGGGTAGCAGAGAATCCAGAAAGTCAGGATGCAGCACCACTAGCCCCGCAGCTGCCGCCACGACAGCAGCTACAATTTCATTAGCCGTCGCCTTGAGCGGTAATATTGCCTGGACTCCAACTTGCAAAGCTGACTCTACCCAAGTATCATCGGCGTTGTCAGCCAAAATGACAAGGGCAGGAGATAGAGCGCCAAGAGCGAGTATTTTCTCTTCAGCAGCGTCATCAGGTATGCTCCACTCCAGCAGCACCACGTCGGGTTGTAACTCTTCAACTAGCTTCTCTTGGATGGCAAAACTAGAGGAACTACCGACTATCTCCAGCAATTGAGAAGCGTGGATGATGCTTTCTAAACCCGCACGGACAATGGAGTTAGAAGCACTTACCATAACCGCGATCGCGCCGAGTTCTCCCTTGCTCATAGGTTAGCGATCGTCCCACCAGCCACAACCACACAAGGCGTGAAGCAGTTTTCCCAAACGCCGGAAATCCAAAGGTAGCAACTCACCGGGTTCGGCGTACCAGAAAACGTTACTCAAATTATCAGCGACAATTAAGCCGTTAAAATTCCAGATGTCACCACCGCCACCTTCTCGGTGGCTTCCTACCTGGACAGTAGAACGGCGTAGTTGTGCGGCAATAGCTGCCAATTGGGCGATGTGTGAAGTAGTATTTGTATTATCGGTTGCGATCGCCATCTTCAATTGCCTCTGTTATTTTTCGCCAACTGCGATCGCTAATTCAACTAATGCACCACCCCGTACCAGCTGCACTTTGAGAGTTTTACCTACGCTTTGGGTGCCTAACAGCGCCTGCACATCACCCGTATCGCTCACAGGCTTGCCCTCCATCGCTATCAGCACATCGCCAATCATTACGCCAGCCTTATCAGCAGGGCCATTCGGCTCCACGTTGATAACAATTACCCCACCAGTAGAATCTAGATTTAGCGTACTCTTGAGAGTATCGGGTAGGCGTACAGGCTGCATACCCAAACCCAAATAGCCGCGTCCAATGCGTCCTTTTGACAGCAGCTGGTCAAGCACCCGGTTTACGGTAGAAGCCGGAATGGTTAAAGCCATATTCCGAGGCCCAGAGGTATTCATCCCGACAACTTTACCTGTTGTCACCTCGACCAAGGGGCCGCCTGGGAAACCAGAATATAAGTTTAAATCTGGGCGCAGAAATTGGTCAATTAAGCCGCCGCTCATGCTACGCCAAGCGTCACCTACAGCACTGACAACACCCATAGAAGCAGTGATACCGTTTTCTTTCCCTTGTGCAAGTGCAAGTACCAGATGACCTACCTTAAGTGTGGAAGCATCGCCAATTTCCGCAACGGGTAAGTCTACATCTTGTAGTTTGAGGACAGCTACATCGGTGGTAGCGTCGCGACCTAACACCGTAACTGGTACTGTGCGACCATCTGCTAGGGTGACGGTGATTTCCTCAGAACGCTTGATGGTTTCGTCCGAGGTGATGATAATACCGCTTCGCCAGTGGATACCGCTTGAAGAAATACGCGATCGCCAATGTCCTCTATGGGAGCCTCGCACATTAACCGCAACAACGCACCGACCCACTTGCTCAACGGTATCAGCTAAATTGTTGGAGAGAGTCAGCAGCACACTAGACATCGAAGATTCAGATGAAGACATTTAAGGAACTCCACGGATTGATAGTTAAAACGGTATTGTCCCGTCTGTTGATATGCTGCCGCTTTGTGGAGTCTCTGTGCATCAGAGAAATGGGGAGAACCATACCTGGAAAAATGGCTAGGTGTAACAAGTTAAAATCAAATTTAGTATTTTGTCATCGTTCCTATTAGACTTGTATTAAGTATGAAAGAGATAGTTACATTCTTTTTTGGATTAGGTTTTTTGTTCAATGCGAGTCTGTTTATTCCCCAAGCATTGAGAATCATTAAAACCAAAAGCTCTAAAAATATAGCCTTAATTACTTTCCTAGGCTTTAATTTTATTCAATTCAACGGAGTGTTATATGGTTATTACCAAAATGACCAGGTTTTGATGTATGGCAACCTGATTAGTTTAATTAGCTGTGGATTCGTAACAATCTTGGCAATAATTTATAGACATAATTAGCCAAATCATTCTTTAATTGTTAGTTACTTTTTGCCATGTCCCGTCTAGCCTTGATAATTCTCCAGTTGGTCGCATTGCTCTTAAGCGGTACGGGACTTTTTTTGAGTTCTTGGATTGTTGTTCCGGCTCCAAATATGCTCCTGCTAACTTTGGGAGTAGGTGCGCCGGAAGTTTCTCACTGGCTGCTGCTACTAAACTTAGTTGCAACTGGACTATTGCTAGGTGTGATGCGCCGCACGCCGCTGCAATTTATAGCTTTGGGTGCGAGTTTGCTGGGGCTGTTTTTGAGTGCTTTACCGTTGATGCAGTTGCCAGGAACTGTGCAAAATTTGACAGTAGCAATGAAAGAAGGCATTGGCTCAGAATACAGCGATTTAAATAATAAGCAAGTATCCATGCGCCAGCAACCGTTTGTGCTGGCTGATGCGTTTACAGGCATTAAGTTGGGTAAAAGTCGTTACACTCCAAACATCCGCTTTGCTAATCCCGATGGCGTCCCGTTGAGTATGGATATCTACCGCCCGCCGCAAGTTGGGAAATATCCAGCTCTTGTTGTAATCTACGGTGGGGCGTGGAGAAGTGGCGATCGCTTATATAATTCTGATTTCAGCCGTTATATGGCAGCGCGGGGTTATACTGTTTTTGCCATCGATTATCGACACGCGCCGCGATACCGTTTTCCAGCCCAGTTGGATGATGTACGTGCAGCACTAGCCTTCATCCAGCAGAATGCAACTCAGTATGAGGCTGACTCAGAACGCATGGTTTTGCTCGGACGTTCGGCTGGCGGACATTTGGCGATGCTGGCAGCTTATCAACCCGATGCTATACCTGTAAAGGCGGTGGTTAGCTACTATGGCCCAGTTGACTTGCCTGGAGGCTATGCTAGTCCGCCACGTCCCGACCCAATTGATACGCGAAATGTTTTAGTAATGTTATTCGGTGGAACGCCAGAAATGTTTCCCAATGAATATCGAATTGCTTCACCGATTAATTATGTAACACGTTCCTTACCGCCAACTTTATTAGTGCAGGGTGGGAGAGATCATCTAGTTCAATTAAGATTTATAGAGGAAATGTATCAACGTCTGCGGGCAAATGGCAATATGGCTATTCTGTTAGAAATTCCTTGGGCAGAACACGCTTTTGATGCTATTTTCAACGGGCTAAGTAACCAGTTGGCATTATATTACACTGAGCGTTTCGTAGCTTGGGCAGTACGCTAACTACAAGAGTAAGGGAGGAAGAGAGAAGGAAGAATTTCATAAATCAAATAAGGCTGCTATAAAAGGAAGTGATTAGCCGAACTGTATTGTAATTAGAGAGATTTTTGGATGTCTTCTATTGAAAACCGCCTGGAAGCTTTTCGCAAACTGCCTTTACGCGCCCAACTCGCCCTTATTGCTTCGAGTCGCGCTAACCCGGTTTTAAGCAAAAATCAGGAATACATTGAGAATTTAGAACGCATTCATGCAGATTGTGTGCAAGAAGCGACCCCTGAGCAAAAAGCAGCTTACGATAAAGCTAAAGCTAATTTTGTGCCAAACGCTCCTGAATAATCCGATTTGCTACCTCAACTGTAGCTTCTAGTAGTTTTGGATCTACTTGAGTGTCGTTGGGTGAGTGGTAGTTGGGATCTTGCCCGCGATAGAAAAATATTGCTGGAACCCCCGCCGAGGTAAATGATTGATGATCGCTGCTACCAGTGTCGCGGAATGTGGATATCTTCGGATCTGCTTTAGTCGCTAGTGCTGTCAGTTCTGATGTTCCACCTACGAGCAGCTTTTCGTTCACGCCTACCATGTCGAAGTTTAGCATTGCCTGAAGTCCTTTGAGAAATTCCGGCGATGCTGAATTGACAAATGCCTTGGAACCATGTAAGCCATCTTCCTCACCATCGAAGGCGACGAACCAGATTTGGTTTGCTAGTGGCGTATTGGCAAGACGACGGGCGAGTTCTAGTACAACTGCGGTGCCAGAGGCATTATCATTTGCTCCAGGCGAACCTAAAACTGAGTCGTAGTGACCGCCAATTAAGATGCGGGGTGATGTGACACCGGGTTTGTGCGCGATCGCATTGTATCCTGTGACGTTACCCCGTTGGGTATTCACATTAAGAGTTGCCTCCAGCCGTGAGGCGAGGGCTTTTTTTAGCAAGGGTTCGCCACGTTCACCAGAAAGAGAGAACACGGGAATATTAACTTCACCACCCAGCGTCCCGGCGAGTTCGCCGGAGGATGTGTTAACAATTACTAAACCAACTGCACCAGCATTTTGTGCATTGCGGGCTTTGTCGAGAAAGCGGATTTCTCCCCGTCGTACAATAGCGATCGCATTTTTGACGTTAACAGCAGCAAATTCGTCAGGTTTTCCCACCCCAGGAACGCCAATCAGTGGTGCTTGCAGTTTACCAGCCCTTGAACCAGCAAGCGCTCTTCCGTCTAGCTGGGCGTTATTAACCAGTAAATTTGAGCCGTTATCCAAAAATTTCGGATAAGTAAAAGTCCCCACCTCTGTAACATAGCCAGATTTGCGATATTCTGCTAACAAGTAATCGCGGGCTTTCTGGATAGTTGGTGTCCCAGCTACACGCGGCCCCAAGCCTACCAAAGCCATAACATCGGCGTGGACGCGGCTTGGCGGTTGGGCTTTAACTCCGAGTAGGGAAAATAATAGCGTTCCTATTATCACCCACCACCAAAATCGAATACGGATTTTCATGGAAATAGATCCTCGCCGATATCAGCGTTGACTCTCTTCTTGCATTATGAGCGCCCTTTCTGTGATCTAGCACCTCCACCCCCAAGACGGTTCGGTGTTCCCTTGCGGTTCCTGCTTCTCGTATACCCACTTACTCAGATGTGACGCGATCGCGTAGCATCTAATTGATATTACAAACACAAGCTCATGCAAGACCAAGTTCTACCTACAGTTTTGGATAAAATTTTCCGCAACGAGAGTACGCCGGATGCAGTTTTTTCTGCTGGAGTGTCAGCGTTAGGTGAAGTGTTGCAATGCGATCGCATTTTTCTCTACTTGCGAGATCCGCACACGCGCATCGGTAAAGTTCCTTACTGCTGGCTTCGCAGTTCTGAGTATCCCAATATTATTGACTCCGACTGGAAACAAGAACCAGAATCTTTGCCACAAGAAGATCCGTTATTTGCTGCCGCACTGCGTACAGAACCATCTATCTTTGTAGAAGATGTTGAAACAGCTAACCCTCAAGTAGTTAATAAAGCTTTCGAGGCAAAAGAGTTTGGGCATCGAGCATTAGTTCACGCTCACCTGTGCTTTGATGGTGTGTTATGGGGAATTTTGCAACCTTGTGTTTTTGGTGAACCTAGAGTCTGGACTCAGGAAGACCGATCTATTATTGCCGCAGTTACAGAAAAGTTCACACCTTTGGCTGTTGCCTATATAAAGGCTGCTAATTCTAAGTAAATTCCATATTAAAAAACATCTGAGATTCAAGGTTGAATTGTAAGCCTTGGATGTGACGTTATCCGGCACAAAGAGATAAATACTTGCTTACTTTTAAACAAGAGTTTGTTTAAAAGCATTATTTACCTGTTGTATCAGATGATTCGCCAGATAAGGTGCCAACGCGATCGCTTAATTCTCGAAGTTGTTCGTTTAACTGCCTCTGGCGTTGAATCAATGCTTCCACCTCTTCCCTAGTGGCTAAGTCTGCTCTTTCGCTAGGAATGAGTTGATTTAACTGATTTAGGCAAGCATTTAAAGCGGCGGCAAATTCATAGCGACTCACAGAACGTTCGCCTCGGTAAGTACCATCAGGATACCCAGAAAGGCAACCCCTCTGGGAATTGGGATCATTTTGGGTGCTAGGAACTTGTGCCAGCGTTTGTAATGGGTAGGAGACGGTTGCCGCTAACAGTAAGCTAGTTGCAATCAATGAAGTCTTAAGCATTATCTTAGTTCCAAGTTATCTACTCCTTTACTGTATCAAACCCGTTTGCCGGGGGAGGAAGCAGAAACTTGACAATTCACCTCCTGTCTTCATCCACCCACTCAGATCAAACCCAGTTGATTCCCACATCATCCCGCAAACGGGGTGGGGTGCCTTTGTCAAAGGGGATTACGAGTAATCAACCGGACACCATATCACAGCGATCGCACTTAGAAAATTGGGGAATTTGCCCTACTTGCGATCGCGATCACTCAAAAACCTCAGTAATTTCACAGACTCCTTGTGGAATGGATCGCTTTACACAAACTTTAAAAAGGCGATATTTAGAGTGTAGAGTTCACGCCCCAATAACAATGTCCCCAGTAAATCTTCTCCCCGGTGCCATTTCTGAAATTCTCGCCAGCGTTGCTGAAACTGGTGTTCTTACTTTAGCTGACCGCTATGGATTGATGGCAGCTGCCCTAGATGAGTCCTTAGATGAAGAAGATAGAAGCTCTCTCAATAGATTGCTCCGTGCAGTGCTAAAAGGACGAGTTCGGGTAGTAGAGCAACTCTCCATAGCAGCATAATATCGAATTTGTTTACTGGGCTTCGCTGTCGGGACAATGGGCGTTGAACCAAAAGCAGCGATCGCACTTGCAGACAAACACTCAAACACTCATCAACTTTTCCCCATCTTCACCTATCTCTGTCAGCTCTAGGACTAAAAAACTCTCTGCAAGATACCTGCACCACATCTTCAAAACCCAGACTTTTAAGATAAGTTATCCACCCTTCTACACTTGGGTCTATCTCCAAAGTTCCTAATATAAGTGCCACTTCTGCAATCTCTGGTACAACCCAAATTTTATAACAACGAGGCTCTTGTGCATCCAACGAAAATTCAACTGCTAACCAGTCAGGGATAGGATTTTCTTTTGGTTCAACCTTCGCTCTAAAACAGAATGTCATATAGCAATCCTATTTAAGTTATCGCCAGCCCTTCAGATCCCCGACTTCTCTAATTATTTAGGGCTGCTATAGCAATCCTAATTTATTTATTAAATTATTTCTTTTCTTTCGCTCTATATCCTGGAGCGCCTCGGCGGTTCGTTTAAAAAACTAGAGACGATTTAGTATTTCTACTAACCCAGAAATTCGTCGATGTCATCAGCTAAACTTTGCTGCAATTTCCAGTCGGTGCTAGGAATTGGGGTTAAATAAAAACGTCGCCCTGATACAAGCCTGAGACTAAGCCTGTAAAAATGAATCCATATTAAGTTAGATTTTTCTACTTGAACGCTAGTAACCTTGTCCAATGAATAGCTGATTATTTTGGTTCCCAGCCAACCTTTTTGTTTAAAAGTTACCCGATTAATATTTTTATCGAATAGGCAAGTTTTAACCGGACTCCCAAATATCATAAAGTTGGCGCAAGCAATGCAAAACAACCCAAAAAAATCAACAGGTGGGTTGGACGATATAAAGATAAAAAGTCCTACGACAGCTGTAAAACCGCTCAATATCCAAACCCCAACTGGGCGTTCTCGCAAAGTGAGTAATGTAAAAGTTTGCTGAACCACTTTCATAACATTACTAATAATGATGATTAACTTTACACCCTAGCTTGTTCGCGTTTCTCTGCTGAAAGCGCAAATATTGTATGAAAATAGCGGCTTTTTTAAGGGCGTATTAAATCAAGTATAATTCCCACTAACGAACCCAAGAGTAGCACGATGCTGCTGATTAAATTGATGCCAAAACCAATCGCCCGTTTTTCAGGAGCCTGATAGTATCCCCAAGCGTAGGCAATACGGCCTATAATCCAAACTGCACCAATACCAGCTCCCCACAAAGGGCTGACGTAGAGAGAGAACAACCACAGCGAAGGAAGAAAGAAAACCAACTGTTCCAGGGTATTCTGTTGAACGCGCAGCACTCGTTCAAAATTCGGATCTCCTGTCATTTGGGGTGGCAGCACTTTATATTTGGCTCTGGCTCGACCGACGTTGAAAGCTAGAATTTGGTATAGCAGTAGTGCAAGAGCAGTGATGAGACTAGGTAATGGTGACATGATGCAATTTTAACTCAACCAAAAAAGTTTTAGCACATTGTTGTTCAGTTCATTTATTAATCGTATAGCAATCCTTACAGGAGCTGTAAAAATTAATGAACCGCGTCGGCTCAGCCTGCGCTTTGCACTTAGGAAGGCACAAAAGCCAAAACCGATACAGGTGTGCCAGAACCACCTTTTAACCGTAAAATACCAACTACTAATGTGGTGCCAGTAGGCGGTAATTGATGGAGGTTTGTCAAGTTTTCTAGGACAATTCTAGGGGTTTTTAGTACAAGTTTATTACTTGTAAAAGCTTCGTCAATTCCCGGATCTACTCCGTGAGTATCAATTCCGATTCCAGCGATCGCACGTTTTTCTAGCAAGAATCGGGTTGCTTCAGCGCCAAACCCTGGAAAATGAAATTTACCAGGCTCAACTTGATTGAAAAAGGCTCCAATATCACGCCATTTTTCTTGCCAACCTGTATACAACAGTACAACACTACCATTCTGTATGCAGTGGTGTTGATCCTCCCAGTTGAGGACATCATCTATGGTTAAAGCATAGTCAGGATTCTCAGTAGTTTTGTAACGAATATCGATAACAATAGCTGGCACAACTAAAGACTCGGATGGATAACTATCAATCCCAATTCCATCTGGATAAAAGCTATTCGGCGCATTGATATGAGTGCCACTATGTTCGCCCATCGAAAATCGTCGCAGATAGTAACCATCTTTTTCTAATTCGGCTACTGACTCAAATTCAACGGGCGGATCGTTTTGCCATATGGGGATGTTTGGGTCAATTACGTGACTGAGGTCTACAATTTTGGTGTAGGTAATGCTTTTGAGATTAGGTGAATTTGATGTCATACTATTTTAGATTTTGAACGCGATCGCGTATTTGCGCCGCTTCCCTAGTGGTCTGTCAAAAAAGAATTGACGGATAATAGAAATGTAAGCAACCCATAAACAATGCCAGCCAAACGATATATTGTTTCCCTGACAAATGAGGAACGGCAAACGCTAG
>NZ_JAMPKJ010000084.1 GCF_039962115.1 Funiculus sociatus GB2-C1
CCATGTCAACAGAAACTTTCGGATGGGCGCAAAAAGCGGCTCTGGGTAAGGCGCTTTCCTCTCTGTTTTACCATTTTTTGGGGTGGTCAGTTACTTTTGCCGGGGTGCACTAGAAGTAAAAACGCCTGACGACTAAAGTCAAGGGCGAACAAACGAAGCCCGCGCAACGCGAGCTTTGTCTGTGTAGCCACACGCTTCGAGCGTGTGGGTTTAATTTAAGATGATTATGGGTGAAGCTAGAGGAACTGAGATGGTGACTGATGCGACGGTGGAGCAAATTCTGAAATTGGCAAAGGGGCGAACCGATGCCGCTGAAGTTTACTATCTATCAAGCTCTGACACACCAGTTGAGTTTGAAAACAATCGTTTAAAATCTCTGCAAACCAAAGCCTTGAGAGGGGTAGCGCTGCGGGTGCTGCATAAGGGTAAGTTGGGTTTTGCCAGTTCCACAGACTTGACGCGGCTGGAAGATTTGGTAGATGCTGCCGTGCAAACGTCGGAAATTGGCGATCCATCTGAGTTTGATTTTGCCAGCGTAATGCAGGTGACAGCACCAGCAACAACCTACACACCACCAGCAACTGAAGAATTAGTGGAAGTAGGCGATCGCTTAATTTCCCAAATCCACGACTATAATCCCGATATCCTGGTAGATGTCGGCTTCCACGTCCGGAAAGGGAACATTAAAATTGCTACCAGTTCTGATGTCTACGCCGAACGCAGCAGCCAAATTGTCAGCGCCAGCCTTTCGGGTAACTTAGTACGCGGGGAAGATTTTCTCCAAATTTACAGCTTTGATGTCGCCCGCGATCGCGTTCCCGACTATAACCGTCTTCTGGAAGATTTGTTGCAAAAGTACGCTCTAGCAGAACAGCCAGCAACAATTGAAAGTGGATCTTTCCCTGTCTTGTTCAACCCCAGAGCCGCCGCAGGTGCCATCGGACGCTTATTTAAAACGGTTCTCTCCGGTCAATCCGTTGTCCAAAAAGCCTCTCCATTGGCAGCTAAACTGGGCGAGAAGCTATTTGACGAGCGTTTAACGTTATTTGAAGACCCCAGCATCGGAGCTTCTGCCTGCGCTTTTGACGATGAAGGTACGCCCACCAGTCGCAAAGTGTTTATCGAGCAAGGCACTGTACGCGGCTTTTATTGGGATCGTCGTTGGGCTGCACGGGCTGGTTGCGAGTCTACTGGTAACGGTTTCCGGGGTGGTTTGTCTCGTCCTAGCCCGGATTTGGTAAATCTGTGTTTTGCTCCTGGTAAGACTTCTACGGCTGATTTAATTGCCAATATGGATGAAGGGGTAATTGTGGATCAGGTTTTGGGTGCTGGACAGTCGAATCAACTGGCGGGAGAGTTCTCAGTAAACCTGGATTTAGGTTACAAGGTGGAAAAAGGCAAAATTGTCGGTCGGGTGAAGAATACTATGGTGGCTGGTAGTATTTTTGAGGCTTTTAAAAATTTGGTGGATTTGGGAGATACGCCCGAATGGGTTGGCGGCGGTAGTTATTTGCCTTGTATGTTGTTTGAAGGTTTGGGTGTGGCGGCGCGACATGGGTAAATGAAGCGCACAAGGAAGGACGCGAAGAGAACAAAGAGCAAGGAGGAGAAAGAGTGAGGTTAGCTGTGTTGGAATTTGGCGATGTGTTGGCGAGGATGCGGGTTCTCTGGGTGATGCTGTTGGCGGTGCTTTTGCTTTCGGGTTGCGTTCAGTATGATGCTGGGGTGAATTTCGAGAGTCCGAATAAAGGTGAGATTGTACAGCATATTAAGTTGCGGGAACAGCTGACGGCTTTTAGCAGCGAACAGGCGCAGGATTGGTTAAATAGTCTTGAGAGTCGCGCAAAGCAACTTTCTGGGAAAGTTAAGCGCATCTCGAAAGAGGAAGTTATTCTGACGGTTCCGTTTGCTAGCGGTCGGGAGTTGGAGGAGAAGTTTAATGAGTTTTTTAATCCTCCAGTGAAGAAGGGTTCCCAACCTGCGACGGATTTGCCAACGATTAAGTCTAATTTGAGTTTGACTCAGGGTAACTTTATTTTCTGGGTGCGAAATCGTTTGAGTTACGATTTGGATTTGCGATCGCTCGGTGTTCTCTCTACTGACGGTAACGTTATAGTTAGTCCCGGTTCGCTGTTTGATTTAGACTTTAGCTTGAAAACTCCTTGGGGTGCTAAGAGTGTTGATAACTCTACCACTGCGATCGCTCCAGTTGTCTCCGATAAAGGGCATGAACTGGTTTGGAAGCTAAATCCAGGTGAGGTAAACCACATCGAAGCTGTGTTCTGGCTTCCTAACCCGCTTGGAATTGGCACGCTGGTTATTATTTTGTTAGTGGTAGCGGGATTCTACTTTAAAGGGAAGAATTCCCCCGGAAGTGGGACGGTTTCTGTGACACCGCCTGCGGTTCCACAAAGTTAATAGTCGAAAGTTGCAAAACGAACAAAGCCCGCCTGCGCCAAATTTTGAAACCTGCGTAGGCGGGTTTCGTGTGACAATATGCGAATTATATTCGCCCTTTTTAGATGAGGTCAGGGCAAAGATATGCGCCCTAAAATGTAATAGAAAGATTACTTAACACAAATTTCATATTTAATATGACAGTCAAAGAATTAGAAGCACAACTCGAAGCCCTAACTCCAACGGAAAAGGCTGAAGCCATACAAATATTAACTAAAACTTTGAGCAACGGTTCGCTAGGTATTACAAAAACGCCTGGTGTAATGGGTGGAGATGCCTGCATCTCCAAAACTCGCCTTCCAGTTTGGCTGTTCGTGAGTTTGCGTCGTCAAGGTGCAAGTGATGCTCAACTGCTAAAATTTTATCCGCATATTAGTGCAGCCGACTTGGTGAATGTTTGGGCTTATGCTGATGCACACCCAGAGGAAATTGAAACAGCACTGCGAGAGCAAGACGAAGCAATGCAAGAAGAAGCATAATCTATGGCAAGTCTCTATGCCGATGAACAATTCCCATTGCAAGTTGTGGAATTATTAAGAACTTTGGGGCATGATGTCTTGACAGTTCAAGAAGCAGGAAATGCTGGATTTTCTGACCCAGAAGTATTAGCTTTTGCAGTGAGTAACGTTCGCGCAGTTCTATCACAAAATCGTCGTGATTTTATCCGACTACATATTCAACAACCTGACCATGCTGGCATTATTGTATGCACAGAGGATAAAAACTTGGAGAGGCTGGCGACGCGCATTAATGATGCTATTTCTGCTGAAGAAACTTTGACAGGTAAATTGATTCGTGTCAACCGTCCCCAGATATAAAAATCAAGCGATCGCATTCACAATTACCAGATTAACTATGACATTAAAAGAATTAGAAAAACAACTCCTTTCATTAACTCCCGCAGAAAAAGCTCAGGCAATCCAGTTATTAGCCGAAAGTTTAAGCAATACTTGGAAAGGAATTGAAAAGACTCCTGGCGTGTGTGGAGGCGATGCTTGTATTGCCAAAACTCGTATTCCTGTTTGGGTACTTGTAAATGCTCGTAGTTTGGGTATTAGCGAAGCACAACTATTATATGACTATCCAACTCTATCTGCTGCTGACTTAGCAAACGCTTGGGCTTATGCTAAAGCATATCCTCAAGAGATTGAAATAGCAATCAGAATGAACGAGGAAGATTAATTGATGGCGCGTCTTTATGCAGACGAACAATTTCCAAGGAGGGTAGTGGAATTGCTACGAGATTTAGGTCACGACGTTCTGACAGTACAGGAAGCAGGAAAGGCAAATCTTCAGATTCCTGACGAGGAAGTGTTAGCATTTGCCGTAAATGAAGAACGGGCAATTTTGACTTTAAATCGGGATGATTTCTTCAGACTTCACCGCTTACAACCAGAACATTTTGGCATTATTGCTTGCAAAGATGACCGGGATAGGGAAAGAATGGCAACGCGCATTAATGAGGCTATTTCTGCTGAAGAAAATTTGACAGGTAAATTGATTCGTGTCAACCGTCCCCAGGGATGAAAATGAAGCGATCGCATTAACTCAATTTTGCTGTACACTCTAAAATTAACCGTTGATTCTCTAGCGCATAAGGCTGAATTTCCAAAGCTTTTCTAAAAGCTACGATAGCAGCAGTGTATTCTTCCAGTGCGAGATAACACAACCCCATACCATGCAGTGCGCCAAAGTGAAATGGAATTAGCTCGACAGCCATTTGACAGTCGTTAAGAGCTTTTTTATAATCCCTGAGAATATAGTAAAGTACGGCTCGTCTATTCCAAGCTTCGGCAAAATCAGGTTGAGCTGCGATGATTTCTCTAAGTAACTCTTCGGCTTTGGCAATCTCTCCTGCTTCAAGTAATGCCTGCGATCGCTGTAAAATTTCAAAACCCGCTACTCCCTTTTGATAAAACCAAATGCGCCAAAGCTCAGCCGTAGCCTCATAGCGCACCTTTTCATCAGGGTTTTTCAGGTCTTCTAGTAACGAATTGAGAGAAAATTCATTCATGGATGTCAGCCCCAGTAAGTCACGTTGGCCTGTAATCTTCATATCCTTATGTTTAGCAGCTATCTGTTTCATAGGGGCAACTACTTTTTTAGGAGGAATGACCGTGTTTGCCGGAAAACGACCCACAAATCTAGGTGTACAGTCAGGAAAACTAGCGCCATGTCCTAGTACGCCCAACTGTGTCAACAGCCAAAGCCAGGATAGCGAACATAAAATTGAGCCTCTTACCTACAACTCTAGCGCCGCACAAGCGATCGCTGATCTCAAGACAGTTATCCAGTCTCTCCCTAAAACCAAAATTGTTGCCGAAACCGACAATTACCTCTACGCGGAATTCACCACCAAACTTATGGGGTTTGTCGATGATGTAGAATTCTATGTCGATGATGCCGCAAAAACCATCCACGTCCGTTCAGCTTCCCGCCTGGGACAGTCAGATTTAGGCGTGAACCGTAAAAGAATAGAGACACTAAGAGCCAAACTCAACGAACTCCGAAGCTAATAACAACCCCGTCAGAGAAAATTCTGTAACGTTGATTTTCGTTTGCGGTAGGGGCATGGCATTGCCATGCCCTTACAAAATATCGAAAATTGCGATATTTTCTCCGATTGTATGAAACCACCCCCCTCCGAGAAGTATTGGGTTACAGGGTGGTTTCATGTTGTAACTGTTGGGGACAGGGAAAACCTGGCACTCGCATTGCACTAAAGCTGCCCAAGTATTGAATAAGCCTGTCAATAGCTAAAAATCCACTGTTGAGGAACGCTATAACTCAACACTCAAAACTTTTTATGGCTGCGTCTACCTGTTGGAGCAGAAATTCTAAAGTCGAGGAGTTGTCAAGAACGACATCAGCCTTGGCACACTTCTGGTCTATTGGCATCTGGCTGTTTATTCTAGCTTGCGCCTGTTCAAAAGTTAAGCGATCGCGTTTAATCAATCTCTGGATCTGCTGTTGTTGCGAACAGCTTACAACCCACACTTCTGTACACAGATCAGTCATCCCAGCTTCAAACAGCAAAGGCACCACTAATACCACCGTGGGATGTAGATTAAAACTATCAATTGCCTCGACAATGCGATCGCGCACAAAAGGATGAATCTGTTGTTCTAGCCACCGACGTTCCCCAAAGTTGTTAAAAACAACATTACCCAACCGCCCGCGATCTAAGGTTTCATCCGGTAGCAGTATATCTGAACCGTAGCGCTCAACAATCAGATTCAGTATCGTCGAACCAACTTTTACAGCATCTCTTGCATAAACATCCGCATCCAAAATCGGCAAATTGTAGACACTGGCAAGATAATTTGAAACCGTAGTTTTGCCAGTCCCGATGCCCCCAGTTAAACCAATAATCCGCCGTTTATAATCATTATTCATTAGTTATACTCTCGTTCCCAATCTCTGACTGGGAATGTCGGAGAATGACGCTAGAGCCTCATTTCTTCTTAGCCATTCCCAGAATTGTGTTCCCAGTATCTGACTAAAAACGAGAATTTTTAATTGTTTTACCATCGCAACTCTGAGGCAAACAACTTCACAGCCGCCTCGCTATCCACTGGCCGAGAAAACAAATATCCCTGCCCATAATGGCATTCCCGTTTCAATAGTCGCAACTGAGTCAACTGCTGCTCAGTTTCCACACCTTCTGCAACCACTTCCATACCCAGATTGCCAGCCAGGGTTACAATTGTCCAGATAATCTCCCGACTGTGAGCCTCAATGCCGATACCATTGACAAAAGAGCGGTCAATCTTCAAAGTATCTATAGGCCAGCGGTGCAAATAACTTAATGAAGAATAGCCTGTACCAAAGTCATCAATACACAATAGAATATTCCTTGCCTTCAATTGCTCAAGCAAAGCTTTAGCAGAATCGGCATTTTCCATGATGGTACTTTCAGTGATTTCCAACTTCAAGAAACTAGGATCAAGACCAGTTTCCTGTAAAATTTCGTCAATTTGCTCAATTAAACCTGATTGCCTAAACTGAACACTAGAAAGATTCACGCTGATAGTTAAATCATCCGTAAAATCGGGATATTTCAGCTGCCAAACACGCAACTGACGGCAGGCTTCCTGAAGTACCAACGCACCAATAGGGACGATCAGACCAGTATCTTCTGCCACTGGGATAAATTCAGATGGAGAAACCATGCCTCTCGTCGGGTGAAACCAGCGGACAAGAGCCTCAAAACCACTGATTTTGCCTGTAGATAGGGAAACAATTGGCTGATAGTAAAGTTGAAATTCATGGGCAGCGATCGCTCGTCGCAGATCCGTTTCTAACTGCAAACGATCCACCGCACGAGTGTGCATCACCGGATCGAACACAGCATAACCTGCCCTGCCCTGTACCTTGGCGTAATACATCGCCGTATCCGCCGCCCGCAGCAAATCTTGAGGCTGGTCATCATCAGCGCTGAGGATGCAGTAATGAGGATTAAGCGAGGAGAAAGAGGAAACCGAAGAACTACCTGCTGTCTCACTTGTTAATATTTTTATCTCAGTTTTACTCAGAGCAATTCCGATACTGGTAGTTGTGAACACCTCGCGCCCATTCAGTTTAAAAGGCTCCCCCAACTTGCGGTGGATCTGCTGGGCAATGCGAATAGCATCACCTACATCGTGAATATCGTCCAGCAGAATAGCAAACTCGTCTCTTCCCATCCGGGCTAGCGTGTCGCTGGCACTCAGACAGCTTGATAGCTTGCCAGCCGTAGCAATCAGCAGTTGGTCGCCTACCAAGTGTCCCATACTGTATTTGACCATCTGAAAGCGATCCAAATCCAGAAACAAGACAGCAAATAAACTCTCTGGGTGTTCTTTGCCACACTCTATGCGACTTGCCAGACGATCCAGAAACAATTTTCGGTTAGGCAAACCACACAGCGAATCATAAAAAGCATGGTATCGCAGCTGTTCCTCGGCAAGCTTGGCGTGAGTAATATCGTGGCAGTTGACTACAATCCCAGCTACTGCTGGATCGTGCAGTAAGTTAGTAGTAACAGCCTCAAAAACGCACCAAGAACCGTTGGTATGTCGAACGTGATACTCCGGTAGTCGGTGACTAACGCTGGGATTTTCCATAGCACGCTCAAATGTTTGATTAACCAGAGTTATATCCTCTGGGTGAACAAACTTTACAGCGCTTTTGCCAACCACCCTAGCTGGTGAATATCCTAAAATTCGCTCAACAGAAGGGCTAACATATTGTGAAACACCATTTTCATCAACAATCAGAATAATGTCGGTGGCGTTTTCGATTAACGCTCGAAATCGTTGTTCGCTTTCTTGTAGGGATGCGATTAATTGTGTCTTTTCCGCCTCAGTCTGTCGCTTATGGTCGCGCATTTGTTTCGCTTGCAGCGCCTGGGATACCGCCGCCCCCAGTCGCACTAATCTATCTTTAAGCAGGTAATCAGCTGCGCCGTGTTTCATGCACTCTACTACCACTTCTTCGCTAACTGTGCCAGTAACGACTATGAAGGGAATGTCTAAATTACGCGATCGCAAAAGTTCCAACGCCCTGAGAGCATCAAATTGAGGCAAGGTGTAATCAGCCAGAATCAAGTCAAGATCGGGATGCAATTGGGCCAGGTAGTCGGCTTCTGTATCTACGCGCTGCCACTCTGGTTTAAAACCAGCCCAACGCAGTTCGTGCAGAGTTAGTTCACTATCGGTTGGTGAGTCTTCAAGCAGTAAAACTTTCAGCGGAACTGACATGATGACCTTCTGTTGAGAGGAAGAATGTCTGAGTTTTGATGTTTGCGGTCTGATGTCTGAGTTCTGAAGTGATATATGCAAATTCATGGTTAAGATTTCACCTGTTATAGCCTTTGTGCTTCTGACAGTACAATATGGTTTTAGGTTTGTCGCCTCGGCAATTTCTAAAATTTTGTACTGTATTCGGTTTTAATAATCCAAAATCTTTGCCTTGAAAATGGTATACGCCCTGACTTTTAGAAGATTGGAGACTGGTTCAACACTAGCCAGTACAACCCCAACTGCCTCACAGCTTCAGTGAACTGTTCAAAGTCTACAGGCTTGACGATGTAACTGTTGACACCGAGTTGGTAACTATCCACCATGTCGCACTCTTCACAGGATGAGGTAAGTATTACTACTGGAATTTTACGGGTTTGGGGGTCGGATTTGATGGCCTGCAAAACTTCTAAACCATCAATTTTGGGGAGTTTTAAGTCAAGCAGAATCAGTTTGGGGTTGTTGTTGAGGTTGCGGTCTGCAAAGGGGCCTTTACGGAAAAGAAAGTTTAGCGCCTCCTCACCGTCGCGGGCGATGTGGATGTGATTGGAGATTTTGTTTCTCCGCAGGGCCAAAAGTGCGAGTTCCAAATCGTTAGGGTTGTCTTCGACTAGCAAGATTTCCTTTGGGTTCTCAATTGTCGCCATTAGCACCTGTAAGGGTAAAGTAAAAAATTGTACCTTGGTTGACTGCTGATTCAGCCCAGATGCGTCCGCCGTGACGGTGGATGATGCGTTGTACGATCGCTAAACCTACTCCGGTTCCTTCATATTCTTCTGCACGGTGTAGCCGCTGGAAGACACCAAAGAGTTTATGGGCGTAGCGCATATCAAAGCCTGCACCGTTGTCTTTGATGAAATAAACATCATTAGTTATTAGTTCTTGGGTATTAGTTAATGACTGATTGTTATAGCCAATTTCAATTTGAGCGATTTCGCGATCGCGTGTAAATTTGAAGGCGTTGGAAAGTAAATTGATAAAAACTTGCTTGAGTAAGGCTGCATCTCCCTGGCAAATGGGCAGTTCGCCAATGGTAATTTCAATATTACGGTTTTGTTGTTCTTGGTGTAGTTCTGCGAGTACCTGACGCACTAGATCGAGAATAGCTACTGGCTGTTTTCTTAGCGGTTGGCGCGACAGCCGGGAGAAACTGAGCAAATCATCTATTAACTCGCCCATTTTCTGGGCGTTGTCCTGCACCATTTGTTGATAGCGTTGGGCTTCCGGATCGAGTTGATCGCTATAGTCTTCCTGCAAGATCCGCGAGAAACCGTTGATGGCACGCAGAGGACTACGCAAGTCGTGAGAGACAGAATAGCAGAAAGCTTCTAGCTCTTTATTAGCTGCTTCTAATTGAGCGGTGCGTTCGATGACTCTTTTTTCCAATTCGGCGTTTAGCTGGCGAATTGCTTCTTGGGAAAGCACTTTTTCTGTAATATCGGTGCAGGTGCCAATCCACTCGCGAATTTCACCTTCTTCTGATAATAAGGGAACGCCACGGACATTGAAGTATCGATAATCACCATCGGCACCCCGCAGACGAAACTCGGCGTTATAGATACTTTTGGTTTGGATGGCTTGAGACCACTCTTGGGAAGCGCGATCGCGCTCGTCGGGATGAACGGCTTCTAGCCAGCCCCAACCCTGGATCTCGGCTTCAGATTGACCAGTATAAGCTGTCCAATCAGCTTGTTCGGTAATCATCTCGCCTTGACCGTTGGTAGTCCAGACTATCTGCGTAGTGGCGCGTGCCAGAGAACGATACCGCTCCTCACTCTGACGCAACCCTTCCTCAGCCCGCTTCTGGTCGTCAATATCCGTAGAAGTCCCAAACCATTTGATAATATTGCCATTGCGATCGCGCAATGGTAACGCCCAACCGAGGTGCCAGCGATATTTTCCGTCAGATGCTCTCTTGAAGCGATATTCAATTTTATAAGGTTCGCCTGTCTGCACTGCATGATTCCAAGTGTCGAGACAATTTTGTACGTCGTCCGGATGTAGTACAGGTTGCCATCCCCACCCCTGAGTTTGCTCTAGGGTCATTCCTGTATAGTCAAACCAGCGCTGGTTGTAGTAATCTAGAAAGCCATCCGGCTGTCCAGTCCAGACGATCTGCGGCATTGCGTCTGCTAGAAGGCGATAGCGCTGTTCGCTGGCTTGGGCCTCTGTACGCGCCTGCTGCTCAAGTACCAAAAGTTCGGCTAGTGCTTTTTCCAGCTGTCTGCGCTCTGTCAAGTCAACTGCAAAGCAGCCAACCCGATCCGTATACTCGTCCAAAAGTGCCATACCGAATAGAATGGGGACGCAACTGCCATCCTTGCGAGTGTATTCTTGCTCGAAAGGGGTACAAGAGCCAGACTTTCTAATTTCTGCGATCGCTCGTTCATTCAGAGAGCGACATTCTAGGGGAATCAATGCGTCCCAATGCACTCTACCTGCGAGAAGATCCTCCCGCGTGTAGCCCACCATCGACAGAAAAGCGTTGTTAGCTTCGGCGATATTACCGTTAATATCCCCAAAAAATACACCAAACATATTCGACTCAGCTAACCGCCTAAACCGGGCTTCGCTTTCTTGCAACGCTTCCAAAGACTGCTGGCGCTCAATCGCAATTCCTGCCATTTGCGTTGCTACTGCAATCAGTTGCAAATCGTCGGCACTGGGGGGGCGAACTTTGCCGTAATACATGGCGAAAGTCCCCAGTATCTTGCCATTGGTGGAAAATATTGGCATCGACCAACAGCTTCGCAATCCATTAGATAATGCCAAATCGCGAAATTCTGTCCACAGGGGATCGTTTTCGATGTCTGAAACGATGACTGGTTTACCAAAATACGCCGCCGAACCGCAGCAACCAACATTAGGAGCGATCGCTATTCCATTTATTGCCTGAGTGTAGCTGTCTGGGAGACTAGGAGCGGCTCCATTCAGCAATTTTGTCCCAGTTTTGTCAACAAGCAGGATCGAGCTAATGCCTTCACCAGAATGTTCCTCGATAAACTGCGCCAAAGCGTCCAGCACCTGAAGGAGTGGCAGTCCCGTGGCAATCATTTCTAATAAACGTTTTTGTCCGGCTATCAGCGCTTCCGCTTGCTTGGCAAGAGTTATGTCACGAGCGATACCGCGATAACCTTGAAAAACACCTTGATGGTCGAAGACTGGAGAACCGCTGGTTCCGAGTATAACTTGATGACCATCTTTGTGAAGTAACGTTTTTTCCAGTTCCGAGAACGGTTGTCTGAGTGAGGTAAAGTAATCCATCAATTGAGCAAATCGCTCAGCCTCTGACGGTGTCATAAACTCAAAAAGCCTCTTTCCCAGAATTTCGTCTGGCTCGTAACCTAGAATATCTTTGACTTTCGGGTTGACGTAAGTATAAGCATTGTTAATATTTTTTTCCCACACCCAGTCGTTAGTATTTTCGACTATATTGCGGAATCTTTCTTCACTTTGTCGCAGTGCTTCTTCAGCAGTTTTGCGTCCAGTAATATCGCGAGAATTAATAACAATACCACCCACAGCAGGGTCAGCAAAAAGGTTAGTGCATCTTGATGATAAATAGCGCCAATATCCGTTTTTATGTTGATATCTGTATTCTATCGATACGGCTAAGCCAGGGTTTTCAATTAAGTTGTGCAAATTATTTTTAACATACTTAATTTTTTCAGGATCAACAAAATCGAAATATCTCTTACCAATTAATTCCTCTGATTTATATCCCAAAATTATCTCAACAGAGGGACTTTGATACTGCATTACGCCATCAGCATCAATAATAGTGATGATGTCTGAGCTATTTTGAATTAGCGAACGGAATTTAGCCTCACTGGCTGCAAGTGCTGCTTCTCCAAGCTTGCGATCGCTTATATCTGTGTGCGAACCAGTCATCCGCACGGGGTTCCCTGTTTCATCCCACAGCGCCTGACCGCGATTTAAAATCCATTTATAAGTGCCGTCTTTGCACCTTAGGCGAAACTCGGCGATGTAAAATGGTATTTTCTTATCCAAATGATCTTGGCAAAGTTGTTGCACCCAGTCAACATCATCTGGATGTATGCGGCCGATCCATTCATCCAAATGGTTAGTAATTTCATCATCTTCATAACCTAACATCTCCTTCCATCTAGCTGAAAAGAAAACTTGATTAGTTTTGATATTCCAGTCCCAAATTCCATCATTATTACCGCGCAATGCTAGATGCCAGCGTTCTTCACTTTCTCTTAAAGCTGACTCCGCGATTTTGCGCTGGGTGATGTCGGTGAGGCTGCCACTGGTGCCATTAATTCTACCGTCGGAAGCTAGAGTTAATTGGGCGGTTACTTCCAGGTAACAATATCTACCATCTTTGGTAATATATCTTCCCTGATTGTGAAAGTATTCTTTCTGCTGTGAAATTAAGGCAAAAAATTCTTGTAAGTTGCGATCGCGTTCTTCGGGATGAATATAATCTAAAAAATTCTTCCCAATGCTTTCTTCAATAGTAAAGCCAGTAAGTTGTGTCCACGCAGGATTGAGAAATGTCCAATGTCCAGCTTCATCGGTTTGAAATAGCACTTGTGGCAGACTATTAACCAGTGAACGATACTTTTTCTCACTTTTTCGCAAAGCTGCTTCTGCTGATTCGCGTTCTTTAAAAGAGTTTTCCAACGATGCTGCCATCGTGTCAAAGGCATAAGCTAACTGGTTGAATTCTCCGCTAGCATAAGCCAAGCCAGCCCGGACGCTCAAATCGCCTTTGGCGAGGCGGTGCGTTGCCTTTATTAGCGCTTTTACCCGTCGCAATATAAATACGTCGCTGCCTATCCAGGTGGCAATGACTACGAATATCGCAATTAACCCTAAAGTAAATAAGTTTCTCTTCAGCCTTCCTTGAGCCTCAGCATAGGCAACAGTTTTAGGAATGCCAATGGTTACGTAAATGCTACAGCGATCGCTGCTATTTGTACAAACACCAGAAAGCGGCGCAAAGGCATACAAGCGCGATATACCATCCAAGCCAACAGATTCAACGGTACCTGTCTTTTGTGTTTTGAGAATAGTTTTGACCAACGGTACTTCTGGCGCAGACTGCCCAATCCATTTTTCTGGGTTGGGGTAGCGGGCTAAAATTGTCCCGTTGCTGTCAATAACGGTAAAAGTCGATCCGGGCGGCAGATGGGAAGTGTTAACTAATTGACTTAGCGATCGCAAATCTAGGGCAGCATAAACTACCCCTGTCACTTGTCTTTTCTCGTCAAGTAGAGGATAGCTGAAAACCAGCCCTGGTCTGCCTGTAATCTGACCAATTTGATAATCACCAGTAGCGAAATTGCGCTCTTTCAAAGTCCGCACAAACCACGGGCGATGTCCTAAGTTAGTTGATTTTTTAAAAGGAAGAGCGCTGCAAAATACATCGCCATCGGCTTCTACAACACCCAAATTGCCATAGTCTGGATATTTTTGCCGCAGAGAAGCCAAAAACTCATTACACAGTTTGGCATCCTGCTGGCGTACTTCGGGAAGTTGCGCCAGTACAGTAAGTAGTTGGCGGGTGTTCTCAATTAAGCGCTCTTGATTGTCGGTAGCGAGCCTGTTCAGCCGCAGGGCATTTTCCTTGGCTTCAACTGTTTCCAGATGACGATCTTCCAGGTGTGTGTAGAGCGTCAGCCCAAACGCCGGAATGACAGCCACCAGAACCAGCAGCAGCAAGCGCGATCGCAGCGAAGTTGCGTATGCGTTACCTGTTCCCAGCCGGCTTGCCATCGTCCCCAACCTGGATGCTGCTGTATCCCTGATAACATTTAATGATCTTAAAAGCGATCGCATACGCTATTTCACTCCTAAACCTTTACCGCTGAAGGAGCAAGATGAAAAAACTAATATTTTGTATTAGATAATACTATTTCCATGCTTCTTTCTTCAGGTGTTCTGTGCAGGTGGCACGACTACCCCAAAAGTTAACAAAATTTCCTTAACAGTGGCAAGATTAACAGCTCTTTAAGAATTCTTCCTTAACACTGTAGTCCACTCTAGTATCGCTTCCAGCAGCCCATCTAAAGTGTATTCTGGCGCTTCCACATCAACTCGTCCCAAAAGCTCCTGACAAGTTTTTGAGGTTTGGGGCCCAATGGAGGCGATACAGACATTCTGGAGCGGTAATTCCTCAATTGCGCCTACTAATTGACAAAAATGTTGCACAGTTTTAGAACTGGCAAAGGTAATTATATCGACTTGCTGCTGCTGTAGTGCCTGGAGAGCTTGGGGAGAAATCGCTTTTGGACACCGGGACTGATATGCCGCTACTTCTACCACTTCTGCACCTAAAGCGCGTAGTTCCGACACTAAAACTTCTCTTCCACCTGTTTCGACTCTAGGAAACAAAACTTTTTTCTTGAAGAGATTTTCTGGAAAGTTTTCTACGAGGGAATCCGCCACAAAGTCTGGGGGAATAAAATCTGGGTTGATACCTCGGTGTTTTAAACTTTGGGCGGTTTTCTTTCCGACTACAGCAATTTTTACTCCTGCTAAGGCACGAGCATCTTTATTTTGTGCTTCTAGCCGTTCAAAGAAGTAATCAACGCCGTTAGTGGAAGTGAGAATTAACCACGAGTAGTCAGTAAGTTGCGCGATCGCATTATCCAAAGCCTCCCAGCTGGAAGGCGGGACAATTTCCAGCGTAGGCATTTCGATTACCGTTGCGCCTTGTTGTTGCAAGCGATCGCAAAACTCACTTGCTTGTCCGGTTGCTCGCGTCACCAAGATAGTTTTACCAAACATAGGAATTTGGGGTTGAGGATTGGGGATTCGGGATTGGGAATTGGTAATTCCTTTTGGTTGGGGGGATCGCCTTGTGTCTTCTTCAGGCGATCGCAAATATTCTCTCAAACCAACTACCTCCCCAATTACGATTACTGTGGGAGAAAGAGATTCACCCTTGGTTTTCTCGACAATATTCCCTAAAGTCCCTATCCAGATTTTTTGTTCAGCAGTTCCCGCCCAACGAATAACGGCGACTGGTGTAGAATGCGATCGCCCATATCGCTGCAACTGATGGACAATTTCACCTAAATGGCGTCCGCCCATCAATATTTCTAACGTCTGCATCCCGGAGAGTGTCTTCCAGTCTAAGGCTTCTGGTTCATGGGCTGTCACTACGGCAAAACCTCGACTCATCACCGGATCTGTCAGCGGAATTCCTGCGAGTAAAGGTGCTGCTAAAGCCGAGGAAATTCCCGGCACAATTTCAAATGGACACCGGGAGGCAATTAATGCTTGAATTTCGGAACTACAGCGCCCAAAAATGAACGGATCGCCTGACTTTAGCCGCACAACGGCTTTACCTTCTTGACATTTTTCCACCAGCAGTTGGTTAATTTCTGCTTGCGGTGTGCTGGGTTTTCCTCCCCGCTTGCCCATATCCAGCTTCTGGCAATCATCTGGCACCAGTTGCAACAGTTGCTCATCAATCAGTGCATCGTAAACTAAAACTTCTGCCTCACAGAGCAGTTGTTGCGCTTGCACTGTGAGGTAAGCAACATTTCCTGGCCCCGCGCCTACAAGATATACTTTGCCGATATGCTCAGTCATATCAATTTTAGATTTTGAATTTTGGATTTAAGCCGGACGACTAAAGTCAAGGGCTATACAGACAAAGCCTGCACAACGCAAGGCTAATATAAAGCCGGCTCTCATCAGGCTTGGTTTGTGTAGCCTCATCCTTCAGGGTGTGGGCGTGTTTAATTTAATTTCCTCGATTAACTCTTCGAGCTGTTTTTGCTCCGGGGACGGTGCTTTATATAATTCTCTAGCTTTTTGCAGATTTGCGATCGCTTCTTCTAACTTATTTTGCTTCATCAAAGCGTCTCCCAACCTCAAATAAGCATCTATATTTTTGGGCGATCTCTCCGTCAGTTCCCGAAACACAGGCGTAGCCTCATCGAGTTTGTTTTGCGCCATCAGCGAATTCCCCAAAAACAACCGAGCCATATCATTAGTACGGTGTCGTTCAATCACCCTGCGAAAATTTGCTTCTGCACTTGCATAATCTTTTTGTTTATAAAGATTTACTCCTTTTTCAAAGATATTTGAAGTAGTAATTGTCTCCAAGATAAAATAACCGAGTCCGGTTAGAACAATACCAACTACAGCCGCAGCTACAAAATAAATTGTTTGAGATGTTTCGCCCATTTTTTCCTCATTTTATACTTTGAATTGTAAGATTGTAATTAAACAAATCTGGATGGGTGAATAGCACTTAACTTTTGCCTTGCGTTACCTCCCGGAACTAAAGTTCCGGCTGAAAGCTCAAGTCCGTTTCAACAGGCTCAAATGTTTGTTTGGTATTGATTTTAACCCGTTTTTACGGGTTTAAGCTATGAGCCGGAAATTTATTTCACGGCTCATCTGTATGTATGCTGGCTTTCGCTACACGACCTAAAAAGCGTTGTGTAACGCACCATTATCAGACAGTGTTTTTCTTACGCCAAAAGACAGGCTGCGGGAAAAATTAGATATTCCAAGAAAAACAGTTTCCAGATAAATTGATAGAAGGATGCGATCGCTACCTTATCTTGTAAATCAACCCTTGTGCTACGCCACCACAGCAACGCTAGCGCTAATAAATGAGTAATCACTACAAAGGTGGCATTTAGCAAAGGAAGCTTCGCCACTCCCGCTAAAATCATCCCCGCGTAACATACAGTTATTACCCAGAGAGAGAGATTAAATACAGCAGCTTTACCCAACTGAATTGTAAAAGTGGTGATATTGTACTGCTTATCGCCTTCCATATCGGGAATGTCTTTAAAAATAGCGATCGCAAACGTAAACACCAATACAAACAAGGTTAGCGCCCAGACTGGTACGGGAATCACTTGCTCTTTTTGCAACACCCAATTGAAGTGTAAAAACAGCCCTAAATTAACAATTACCCCCCGCACAGTGAAAATACACAACGCTGCCCAAAATGGAAACCGCTTTAATCGAATTGGCGGTAAAGAATAAGCTGTGCCAATTGCTAAACTAATGCCCACAGTCAAAAGTAAATATTGCCCCAGCAGCAGCGAAGAAAGCAACGCTACAGTACCGCTAATAGCGATAATTATTACAGCTTGTCGCCGGGAAAATTCACCTGCTGCGATGGGCAAATGGGGTTTGTTAATTTTGTCAATTTCCACATCTTCCAGCTGATTTAACCCCACAATGTAAATATTGCCCCCCAAACAAGCAATCCAACTTCCCAACAGTTGCACCACACTATCGCCGATGACGCTAGTGGAGCTGAGAGCGATCGCCATCAAGTATAATGCCACCACACTTAAGCTAGTGCCAATGATCGTATGGGGTCGCGAAAACTTCCAAAAGGCATACAGCCAGGGAACACGTTGCTGAACTGGATGGGACTGAGAAGGATTAATTTGGGGATCGGAAGACTTTTGAGGAGATATCACAGAGAGTAAGTGCCTGAATAAATGCTCAGGCTTGATTTTAAGCAATTTTTGCTACCAAAGTTATTACTTATCCAATCTGCAACTTTCAAAAAGCTCCTTATTCAGAACGTAGGTTGAACCCTTGGAACCTCACTTAACAAATGCTTATGCGTGTTGGGTTTCGTCCTTCAACCCTACCTACAGTTAGGGCATGAGAATGCCTATCGGTGTCAATTTCAGCCCTAGCGACTGGAAGTCGCGGCTAAACAAACTCAGTCCGCCTACCCTTTGGGAACGCTAAAGCGAACGCGGACTGATGAAATATCAAGGTTCTTTTAACCCGCGCAGGCGGGTTTTGTTTGTGTAGCTGCGGTTTCAACCGCCAAGCTAACGTTAAGTTGACACCAATGGGCGGGGACTAAGACTTGATTCTCCCCCCTTTTCTCTAGCGCAGCGGCGCGTTAGCGCGAGGGCTAGGGGTAATCAAATTAACTTTTGACACTTCTGGGACATCCTCTAAGAAGGGGGTTCAAGGGATGAACATACTTAACCTAACCGTATTGTTCAGACGCTAAAGCACATCACCTTTGCTAGCGCACAGCAACCCAAATCGAATCAAGCCTCGCTCATAACCCCGACTCATTAAGCCTAGAGAAAGCGCAGCCTGAATGGTTGTCCAACCGGAAAGCAGCAAACCCACAACGGCATCAAAATTAAAGGTAGAATCAATTACTACATCCCAGAAGGGGGCTACAGCTTTTGACCAGTCTGCCGTGCGAATATTTTGGAAAGAGAGATTACCAGCCATTTCTTCATATTCGGGCAGCGAAATCACATAAGGCAAAGCATACACCCGGTAAATTTCCGCCAAATGTTTCCGCTCATCATCTGTAAGTTGCCCATATTCTCCACCCAAAGGACGGTGACACCACGTTGCCATAATGAAAGTTCCGCCAGGCTTTAGTACCCGGTAGCATTCCTCCAAAAACTTCTTTTTATTCGGCATATGTTCCCCACTTTCCATCGACCATACCAAGTCAAAGGAGTTATCGGCAAAAGGCATATTTAAAGCATCTGCCACCTGGAAAGATGCCCTTTCACTCAGTCCCGCCGCCGCTGCGCGTTCCTTTGCCCGGTTAGCCTGGACTGGGCTGAGAGTAATCCCAGTGGCAGTAGCGTTAAACTTTTGTGCCAGATATAGGGAACTGCCGCCAATTCCGCAACCAACATCAACAATGTGCTGGGCTTGTTGTACGCCAGCCCAGTTGAGTAATTGTTCTATCAGGTCAATCTGTGCCTGCCTTCGGTCTTTTTTTTGGGTGCCATCTGCGCCATAGTACCCGTGGTGCATATGTTCGCCCCAAATCTGTTCCCAAAGACCAGAGGAAGCGTCGTATAACTGCTGAATTTGCTGATATAGAGTCGATGTCATGAAATTGTCGCGAAAAGTGCGGATTAAAAATTAGCCTACCAGAACTCCGAAAGCAGTAAGCTCTTAAAAAGAGTTTTTTTCTCCCCCCTCAAATTCTTAGATTCAGCACTTAGCTGTTCTTCAGGTTAGCTTATGACTGTTTCTCGAACTATTTGCCTGGGTTTCCTAGCGGTAATTACGGTTGGCACGCTTTTACTGATGTTGCCGATTTCTATGAGTGATGGCAGCTGGAGCAATCCGCTAATAGCCCTATTTACGGCAACTTCTGCGGTTTGCGTGACTGGTTTATCTGTGGTTGATGTCGGGACTTTTTATTCATTCTGGGGGCAGCTGTTCCTAGTCTTGCTGGTGCAGGTGGGTGGCTTGGGCTATATGACAGCAACAACTTTGCTTTTGCTGCTGTTGGGGCGCAAGTTTGGATTGAGAGAGAAAATCGCTATTCAACAATCATTAGATCAGCCTGGATTGTCTGGTGTGGTGGAGTTGGTTCGCTCGATTATTGCCATGACGCTGATTATTGAAATTTCCGGCATTTTTTTACTGATGTTGGTGTTTGTGCCAGATTATGGGATGGAGCGTGGTCTTTGGCTATCAATTTTTCATAGCGTGAATTCTTTTAATAATGCAGGCTTCGGTCTTTTTCCAAATAATTTGATTCGGTATGTGCGATCGCCCTTGATAAACCTGATCGTCCCCATCTTGATTATTTTGGGAGGGATTGGCTACGAGGTAATTATGGAAGCGTATCTCTGGGTACGCGATCGCTACCATAGACGCCCAGAGAAAGTAGTATTTTCTCTTAATTTCAAAGTTGCCACCAGTACCACTCTCCTTTTACTGATCTTGGGAACCATTTTCTTCTTATTTGCGGAATTCAAGAATCCGCAAACCTTTGGACAACTAAGTTTCCCTCAGAAATTAATGGCTGCTTGGTTTCAATCTGTTACTCCGAGAACAGCCGGATTTAATACGATTGATATTGGTAAGATGACCGAGGCTGGTCTATTTATTACAATTGCCTTCATGTTTATCGGTACCAATCCCGGCGGTACAGGCGGCGGGATTAAAACTACTACCGTGAGAGTGTTGTTTAGCTGTACTAAAGCAGTTCTCCAAGGGAAGGAAGAAGTGCTGTGTTATCAGCGTCAAATACCGTTGGTGCTGATATTAAAGGCTGTTGGTGTCGCATTTGGTTCATTGATGGTGGTGATTGGTTCCACAACTTTAATTGCGCTGCACGATCCACAGTTTGAGTTTATCCAAATCCTGCTTGAAGTTGTTTCAGCATTTGCCACAGTTGGACTTTCTGCTGGCATCACAGCGACTCTTTCAGCGTTCGCTAAATTGGTAATAATTGCCACGATGTACATAGGTCGGGTTGGAGTGTTGCTACTCATGTCAGCGATTTTAGGAGATCCCAGTCCCAGCGTTATTCGGTATCCGGAAGAGAATTTATTGGTAGGGTAGCGATCGCGATCTTCAGTGCTAAATAATCTATTGTCAGTTGCCAGTTGCTAATGGTCATGAAATTACCATTAGCCCTTAACAATTACTAATAACCACAATAAACAGTCCGGAGTAAAGAGAGTGAATTTGTCGTCTTTGAGTTTTTTTCGCAGTCTAGGCACCAGTAGCAACAAGCGTCAATTTGCGGTCATTGGCTTAGGGCGTTTTGGTCGTGGCGTCTGTTGGACTCTACACCGACTAGGCTACGAAGTGCTAGGTGTTGATGCCGACGAAAAGAAAGTAGCCCAAATCTTGACAGATCAAATTGCCGCCCACGCGGTGCAGTTGGATTCGACAGAACCAGCTGCCCTTAGAGAGGCGGGAATTTCTGATTTTGATACGGTAATTGTGGCGATTGGTAATTATCTGGAAGCGAGTGTAATTACTACTTTAAATTTGAAGGAAGCTGGCGTACCCCATGTAGTAGCTAAAGCTTCCTCAGATATTCATGTAAAATTACTTCAAAAAGTGGGGGCAGATCATGTGGTGTTTCCAGAGCATGAAATGGGCTGTGCTTTAGCAAGAAGTCTCACTAAACCTGCTATTTTAGACCGCTTCGATCTGGACACCGATCATAGTATTGTAGAAGTTATTGTTCCCGACGAATTCCACGGCAAAACTATCTCTGAACTTCAACTTCGCAACCGCTTTGGTTTGAACCTATTAGCAGTAAGTCACGATAGCAAGTTTGAAATTAACCCTAATCCCCACCAGCGACTTTATAAGGGATCGGCAATGGTTGTGATTGGCTGCAATAAAGATATTAATCGCTTACCAATTTAAGGCAACCGACGAAAGGTAGAGGCTTTTTATCTCGTCCCCAGCCAGCGACTAGGAACGAGAAAACTCCTACTGGTTGCCTTTTTTAGTTGGCTCCTATCTGCTGTAAAAATTGGTTTAGCTGGTCAATTTTGTCTACATCCCCCTGCTGATTAAACAAACTCTTCGCTTGGGTTAGAAAAGGAATCGCCTCCTCCCGTCGTCCAGTTTGTTGCAGCGAGACTCCCAGGTTATAAAACGCATCTGCCAGAGTGGGATCGATGACAATGGCTTGCTGGTAAGCTGCTATCGCTTCCGTTAACTGACCTTGCCTTTGTAGCGCAACGCCCAAGTTATACTGAGTCGTAGCATCATTCGGCTTGAGACGCTTAGCTTCCGTCAAAGCCGTGGTTGCTTCTTTGACTTGATTCCGCTTCAGTAGCATCGCACCCAGTTGCTGGTAAGATTCAGCATCGTTGGGGTTGAGACGCACCGCCTCTTGGAATCTGTTGGCTGCTGCTTTGAAGTTACCTTGCTGGGCAAAAATCACCCCCATCTGGTATTGAGCATCTGCTAATTCAGGATTGCGATCTGCTGCTGTCTTAAATGCGTTTACCGCTTGCTGCTGCTGGTTTTGCTGGGTATAAAGTAACCCTAGTTGATATTGAGCTTCGGCATAGTTTGGGTTAATCCGAACCGCTTCCTGAAATTCGGCGAGTGCGGCTTCGGGTTGGTTTTGTTTCACCAAAAGCAGCCCCAAGTTATAGTGAGCCTGCGCGTAGTTGGGTTCTTTGACCAAAGCTTGCCGATATGCAGCGATCGCTTCCTCTGATTGCCCTTTAGCTTCCAAAGCCAACCCAACATTATAGTAGCCATCTGCCAAGTTGGGATTAAAAGCCAGCGCTCTTTGGTACGCAGCCAGCGCCGCATCTGGTTGTCCTTGTCTATATAAAGCAACTCCCAAATTGTAATAAGCCTCTCCCATATTCGGGTTTAGGCGAATAGCTTGTAGATACTCGTTAGTTGCCCGATCAAACTGACCTTGTTGAGCTAAGGAATTCCCCAACAGATAATAAGCCATTGCAATGCTAGGGTCAAACTCCAGCGATTTCCGCAGGGCTAGTTCTGCACCCCGAAAGTCTTGGCGGTTATACCGGGTCACTCCTTGCTGGAAGTAAGAAGCTGCTTCCAAATCTTGAGTGTATAAACCCTCGACCATCTGTTTATTCCCTAAGGTGGATGTAAACGATGTCGTTTTTTGCACCTTATACCGTCGTTCTCCGGCACAGGCATTATCGGCAGTTGTCCAACCAAAAGCGATCAAAGCAGCCGCAAGCAAATAAATTGATTTGTGGTTTTTCAGCATATTTGGGAACCCCGCACCACTAGCTCTTAAGTAATAGTAATAGTAATTGTAAATGGGGATTGGGGATTAGGATGGGGGATTGGGGAAGAGGAAAAAGTCTTACCTATAGCAATCCTATTTAAGTTGTAAACGAGTATTCGCCCTGATATAGGGACACGGCAGTGCCCATTAGTGTCAACTTAAGAAAAAGCAGAGATTGTCAAGAGGTGTTCCAGCGAAAGATAAGCTGACAATTGCAGCATTCATCTCGGTCTATGGGCAATCCTCGCAATGGT
>NZ_JAMPKJ010000085.1 GCF_039962115.1 Funiculus sociatus GB2-C1
GGGGGATGCACGGGTTTTGAGCGATTTTACCGGTTTTTCTGGCATTTGACCAGCTAAGCAGCGCTCACCAACCTAATTAGCGCCGCTTTTTTCTCGTTATTCAGCACGCCCTAATTAATTGAATTTAGGCATACAGGAGCAAAGAAGCGATCGCTTCTGGCGCGATCGCCCCCTTTACCTACTTTCCAGCATCTGAATAGAAACTAGATAGAATATTTATCCTTGTTGAGACGAGCTTGTGGCATGATTCTCAGAATTCACATCTGCCACTTTCTCACTTTCAGACGAGGGAAGGGTTTTTACTACTTGTTCTAAATTTTCTGCTTCCCGCTTAAACTCGCCCTCAAACTCTCTGGATGCTTCCTGAAACCCTCGAATCGCCTTACCCAGGCTGCGACCAACTTCTGGCAACTTCTTGGGGCCGAATATCAAAAGAGCCACAACCATTATCAGCGCCATTTCCGGCAGGCCAATGCCAAATACATTCATAGGTTTTTTCCTGCTTTCCTGACAAAAAAAACCCGGCATAGCCGGGAAAACTCGCGTGTTCTTCACTCACGGCGTTAAGCAAAGCCCCAAGGCTCAGAGCCTTGTAGCAGTTTATCAACCGCCTAGGCTTTTCCAATCCACATCCACACCATCAATCAAGAGCGTGGAGTTGTAAATTTGCAAAATAATCAGCAAAAAGACGAAAAATAGCGCCATGAAAACACCCATCAATCCAGTCGTACCCCAACCGGGAGCGACTTTTCCATATTCGGAGTTCAGGGGTTTGAGTCTATCTCCTAACCAAGTGCGTTGTGCCATAGATTACTAGCGACCAATCTCGACTGAAATTTTTAACGTTTTGTAATATTGTATAAGATAAGCTCTCATAAATTATTCAACCTATGGAACCCGCAACAGTTCTTAGCATTAGTATCTGTGCTTTTGTCGTCGCCATTACTGGACTTTCAATTTATACCTCTTTTGGCCCTCCTGCCAAGGAATTGAGCGATCCGTTTGAAGATCACGAAGACTAAAACTCACATTAGCCGTTGATGGGCACTTACAGAAATCAAGCCCGCCTGCGCGGGCTAAGCATTTTTGATGATTTCCAGAAACGCCTTGACGCCAAAATAACTAAAGAAAAAACAGCTTTCCCTGTATCTTCTGATATTGTTCTCCAGAGTTGAGATGATCGATTTAACGCGCCTATGACTGCTCTGCTCAAAGAAATTCAACAGAGCCTGTTAAACATGATGGGTTATACCATTGAGGCGCTACCGGGAATTCTTCTGGCGATCGCGATCCTCTTTTTAACCCGTTACGGAGCCAATCTGGTGCGACAGATGGTCGCTAGGATTGGCAGGCGGGCGCTGAAAAACCCATCCCTGCGAGTGCTGCTAATGCAGACTTGTTTTGTCGGAACCTGGGTGGGGGGAGTTCTCTTTGCCTGTGTTGTTGCCTTTCCAGACTTGCGACTGGGTGACATCATTGGATTGCTGGGTCTGGGTTCTGTGGCGTTTGGCTTCGCCTTTCAAGATATTTTCAAAAATTTCCTGGCGGGAGTGCTGCTGCTGTTGCAGGAGCCTTTTCGGTTGGGCGATCAGGTGATTGTAGAGGGTTTCGAGGGTACTATTGAAGAAATTTCGATTCGCTCTACCCAAATTATGACTTATCAGGGAGAGCGAGTGGTACTGCCAAACGCGATCGTATTCACTTCTCCGGTGCAGGTGCTAACTGCTATGACTCACCGCCGGACTGACTTGGAGATAGGGGTAGATTACAATACGCCAATCCCCCACGCGATCGCTACCCTCCAGAAAGCTGTGTCTGAAGTCGAGGGAGTTTTGCCAAAACCAGCGCCAGAAGTGGATGGTGTCGGCTTTGGTGATAGCTCAATTAACCTGGTAGTGCGCTATTGGACATTACCGCAAAAGATAGAGGTGCGCCGCACCAGAACAAAAGTAATGATCGCGCTGAAAGCAGCTTGCGATCGCGCTGACATTAACATTCCTTACCCTATCCGCACTCTTTACCATTACGACCAGCAGCAGTTTAATGATGCTTTCCCCGTCTCCGATGGTAAGGAGAGATAGTTAAAATTTTGTAGGGTGGAAGCCCACCCTAGCTTTTAAACCAGCGCCACAGCCTTCGACTCAAAAATTTTCTCGATTACGTCCTCCACAACCTTATCGGGAGTTGAGGCTCCAGAAGTAATTCCCACTACAATTGAGCCAGCGGGTAGCCAATTCTCCTTTACTTCCAAATCGCCATGCAGCGGCTTATGCTCCACGCGATCGCCTGGGCCAATTCGTTCGGCGCTGTCGATATGATAAGACGGAATGCCCCTCTCAATGGCTATTTCTTGCAAATGTGTGGTATTGGAAGAATTGAAACCGCCAATTACCACCATTAAATCCAGCTTTTCATCTACTAGCTCAAACATCGCATCTTGGCGCTCTTGAGTAGCATCGCAGATAGTGTTAAAGCTTTGGAAATGCTCCGAAAGATTGGTTGGGCCATACTTTTGCATCATTGTCCGCTCAAATAGTTTACCGATTTGTTCGGTTTCGCTCTTGAGCATCGTCGTCTGGTTAGCAATGCCAATTTGCTCTAAGTCTTTGTCCGGGTCAAAGCCAGCCGAATAAGCGCGGTTGAATTTCACCATAAACTCATTGCGATCGCCCCCGTTGAGAATATAGTTAGCGACATACTCAGCTTGTGCCATATTTAGCACTACCAGGTACTTATCAGCAAAAGAACTGGTGGCGACTGTCTCTTCGTGGTTGTATTTGCCGTGGATGATGGAAGTGTAAGCTTTTTTCTTGTGTTTCTCGACAGTATTCCAGACTTTGGAAACCCAAGGGCAAGTTGTATCAACAATTGTGCAACCCTTATCGTTGAGCAGTTGCATTTCCTGAACGCTGGCACCAAAGGCTGGTAAAATCACCACATCACCAGTATCGACTACAGAAAAATCTTTTTTCCCTTCCTCCAAGGCGATAAACCCGACTTGCATTTCCTGCAAGCGCTTATTTACAGAAGGGTTGTGAATAATTTCGTTAGTAATCCAAATTCGCTCGCTGGGGAAGTGACGACGGGTTTCATAAGCCATTGCTACGGCGCGTTCCACACCCCAGCAAAAACCAAACGACTGTGCTAACCGGATGGTGACATTACCGCGTTTCAGGGTGTAGTTGTTTTCCCGAATTTGCTGAATTAAATTGCTTTGATATTCTGATTGGAGGACTCCGGCGACTTCCTCTTGATGACCAAAGCCCTTGCGATGGTAGTTCTCAGAACTGTTTAATGACCGTTTGAAGGCTTTTGTATCCATTTAGCCGTTTCCTGTGTGTTCTCTCTTGTCTCCTTGTAGATCATAAATTGCCTGGATGCCTAGGGAAAGGTAAATTACTCTCGCTTCCTCGTTCCCAGACTGAGGATGAGAACGAGACGAAGGAGAGGAAGGAGAATTTTAATTGATTTTGGCATTGGCGGGTTCTAGTTGCAGCCCCATGAACAGCACAAGCGCCGAACGCCAGACTAAATAGCCTTGGGAATTCAGGTGTAAGCCATCGGTAGTCAAATCGAGTTGCAAATCGCCTTGAGAATTGCTAAAGAGGGGATACAGGTTGAGATAATTGGCACCTTCCAAACGTGCGATCGCTTCTAGTTGTTGGTTAATCTTGCGGATGCGACTGTTGGGGACTTCAGACAAGCGATCGCGTGCGCGAAAGGTTGACCTAGCTCCACTGTGAGGCAAAATCGACTGAATCACAATCTCGGCTTGGGGATGAACTCGCCGCAGATAGCGGATAATCCGTCGCTGATTCGCCAAAATTGTCTGGTCTTTCCCTCCCCGAAGCAGATCGTTAATGCCAATCATTACAAAAATCGTACTCGGTTCAGTTTGGTCAAATACATATAATCGGTTGAGCAACCCAGCCGAAGTATCGCCAGAAATTCCCTGATTTAGCCAAGTGCGATCGCGCCTAGTCCCCGAAGGAGCATCGCTTGGCAATAGCTCAGGAGGAAACCATAAACTGAGGGAATCCCCAGCTAGGACGGTTAAATTTGGCGGTTTGTTTGCTGCTATTACCTCAGCTTCTCGCCCCAGCAAAGCCACCCACTGTTGATAAGACAACTGGTGGCGTTGTCCTAAGGTTGGTTGGGGAGCAAGGGTTTTACTCATCAGGCTGGTAGAGAGATCCGGGGGGGTTTGCATCTGCGATGTAGAATCGCTAGATTGAAATCTGGCTGGTAGCCACCGATCCCGATTCAGCAACAGGATCGTTGTTAGCATTAGCAGCCCATTAGTAGCCAGGGAGATGAAAGCCCAAGCCGGAATCAAGGTTTTGGAGCGAGTAGACACACTTCTCAAATTCAGCAGAGTTTGAATTTGATTTTAAAGGCTATCAGCAATAAATTTGTTTAGTTTCACTCACTGGTAAAACTCATCCCCTGGGAATTCCTCTGAATCAGGTTTGGTGATAGCTATCCCTTGCATTTAGTCTTCTGGTTTGGGTCGCAGACCGACTGTACCATCTAGGATTTTGAGAATGATGAAGATGCCAGGGCCATAATATACGCGATCACTTCAGAAAAAGAAAAAGGCAAAAGAATTTTTTCTTTTGCCTTTTACCTTATATTTTTACCCTTTGCCTTTACTTGACATACTCTCCCGGTGAATTTGGCATTCCACCGTGCTTACCAGTCTCAGCAAAACCACCTGCACCTGCTTCCTTGGCAAATCCGCTGTAGGCTTCCATACCGTGTTCGCCGATATCCAAGCCTTCAAACTCCTCTTCAGGGGTAACTCGGATACCAAGGGTTGCCTTAAGCACCATCCACAAGATTGTACTCAGTAGAACTGTCATGCCGCCTACTGAAACAACGCCAATCAGCTGAGTGATGAACTGTCCAGGGCCACCGCCCAACAGTAACCCTTTCGCTGGGCCAAGACCTTCGCCGTACCAGGAGTAGACACCAGGGCCGACACTGAATAGACCCACTGCCAAACTACCCCAAATACCACAGACAAGGTGAACTGAAGTAGCACCCACTGGGTCATCAATCTTCTGCTTGTCAAAGAAGGTGACAGCGAAAACTACCACAACTCCGGCAATCAAACCAATGATCAAAGCACTACCAATACTGATGAAAGCACAGGGGGCTGTAACTGCCACCAAGCCAGCCAAGATGCCATTGATAATCATTGAAAGATCCGGCTTACCCAGGTACAACCAAGCTGTAGCTGTAGCGGCGATTCCACCCGCAGCTGCTCCCATGTTGGTTGTCAAGGCAATGTGGGTAATGGCATTGGGATCGGCAGCCATTGTGGAGCCTGGGTTGAAACCAAACCAGCCCAACCAGAGAATTAAACAGCCCAAGGTGGCAATGCTCAGGTTGTGACCTGGGAAAGCAACACTCTGCCCGTCTTGATATTTTCCTAGGCGTGGCCCCAAGAATGCAGCTCCCATCAAAGCTGCCCAACCACCAACCGAGTGAATTACAGTTGATCCAGCAAAATCCCAGAAACCTCTCGTAGCCAGCCAGCCACCACCCCAAATCCAGTGTCCGGTGATTGGGTAGATAATACCTACGAGTATGAGGCTGAAGATTAAGAAGTCAACAAACTTAATCCGTTCCGCAACTGCTCCAGAAACAATTGTGGCGGCGGTTCCAGCAAATACTAGCTGGAACAAAAACTTAGCAGCTAAAGGGACGCCAGCCCATTTGAGAGAGCTAAAGACGCCTTGATAGGCATCGTTTGTGGCGGGACTGTTATCGGCTCCGCCTAAGAAAAATCCATTGAGTCCAATGAAGGGGTTACCATCTCCGAACATCAAGCCAAAACCAATCGCCCAAAAAGCAACGGTAGCCAAAGCAAACACGATCAAGTTCTTGGCAAGAACGTTGACGGCGTTTTTCTGGCGGCAAAAGCCAGTTTCTAACATACAAAAACCAGCGTTCATAAAGAACACTAGGAAGGCAGCGATCGCTACCCACAAAGTATCCAATGCTACCTTTAGCTCCGCTGTTGTCGGGCCAGCGGCTACCGGAGCATCTTGAGCAACTGCCGAGTAACCCCACAGCATCACAATGATTGTGGCTATAGGAATGCAAGCTTGCCAACTCGGAGTTAACCTCTTAACAGCAGTCTGTAGCTGCTTCCACATCATGGCGCTCCGAGGGGAGTATGGTAGGCCATTTGAAGAAAGTCGCTTACTTTTAGTCCTCGACTTCTTCTTTTTTATCTTTAGTCTAGAGATCATCAGTGCAGTTTCCTTGCCGCTTAAAACACATCCAACAGTTTCGCAATCGGGGTAAATTTAGCCCTCTGAAGCGGTAAATGACCTATTTGTAGAAACAACCCTACAGGGATTCAAGACGCTATTGGCGTTTGGAAAAATTGTATTTTTGCCTTTTAAGTCATTAGATTTTGTATTTTCTTCATTACAAATTCTGTATAATAGAATACAAATACTTATGTCAGACTTTAGAGAGTTGACCAAAAAAGGATTTTCCCAAAGTCCTAGCCACAGGCAGTTGTAGCCTGTAGCTAAAATATATCTTTAGGGGGATGAACAAATTTTAGAATAAAACATTACAGTATTTTTCACTCATTGAGTGTAAATTTTTATAGAGAACCAATTGGGTAAAAAGTTTTAATAATCTTCTGATTGCCGCACAAAAATGTTGTACGATTTTTTTTGAATCGTGCAACGCTTAAATTTATAAAACTTTCTATCGGCAAGGGTTTCACAATCCTGGCATCAGAATTCCTATTAAAGCATTTCCTCTAAATACTGCTTGTAGCCCAGTTCCTCTAACCGCCCTTGCTTTTCCATAACAGATTGGGCTAAATTTTGGCGATACTGCTGGACTCGTTCTAGTAATTCTGGCTGGTGGGAAGCTAATATTTGCACAGCCAATAAACCAGCATTTTTCGCATTGCCAATAGCGACAGTGGCGACGGGAATTCCCCCTGGCATTTGCACGATGGAATAGAGAGAATCGACACCCTGCAAATGACGGCTAGTTACTGGCACTCCAATCACAGGTAAGGGTGTTAAAGCAGCAACCATTCCCGGCAGATGGGCAGCACCACCAGCACCAGCGATAATAACTTTAATGCCGCGTTGGTGGGCGTGTTGGGCATATTCTACCATCCGTTCAGGGGTGCGGTGGGCGCTGACGATCGCTACCTCGCAGTTTACGCTGAATTCTTCACAGACTGCGATCGCGTCTTGCATAGTGGGCAAATCGGAATCGCTGCCCATGATAATACCAACTAGGGGTTGAGTCATGCGATTTTAGATTTGGGATAATCGAATTGTGAATATTATCAACGTTAGACTGCCTGGATATCAAGGATTACAGGAAATTTCCGTTACACAAGGCACAATTGAGAAAATCTCACCGATGCGCGTCTTTGAAAAAGGAATGCGATCGCCAGATAGACTCTTAGATGTAGGAGGCGAGTGGCTTTCTCTGGGAGGTGTGGATTTGCAGATTAACGGGGCGCTAGGCTTAGCCTTCCCAGAGGTTAGTTTAGAAAATAGCCATAAAATACCCGAAATTTCTCAATTATTGTGGGAACAGGGAGTAGATGGATTTTTGCCCACGATAGTCACGACATCAGTAGAGAATATACAGCGATCGCTATCCATTTTCGCTGATGCCTCCGCCCAGCAGAACGATAAAACCAGCGCCCAGATTTTGGGAGTTCATCTAGAAGGGCCATTTCTGAATTACCAAAAGCGCGGCGCACACCCAGCAGAGTATTTATTGCCCCTAACAATTAACAACGTGAAGCGAATCTTAGGGGATTACACCAGTATTGTCAAAGTAATCACCTTGGCACCAGAATTAGATGAAACTGGGGAAGCAATAGAGTATTTGCGATCGCTTGGCATTACCATCAGTCTCGGACACTCCCAAGCTACAGAAACACAAGCGCAACGTGCCTTTAACACGGGTGCAACAATGGTGACTCATGCCTTCAACGCCATGCCCAGTTTACATCACCGAGAACCCGGATTACTCGGAGCAGCAATCGTCCATCCTGACGTAATGTGTGGTTTAATTGCCGATGGTCAGCACGTCTCCCCGACAATGATCAAGATGCTGCTATGCGCCAGCAACTACGAAAAAGGCATATTTTTAGTTAGCGACGCATTATCACCATTGGGACTACCGGACGGCATTTACCCGTGGGATACTCGGCAAATAGAAGTAAAAAATGGTACAGCAAGACTACCAGATGGCACCCTTTCCGGGACAACATTACCGCTGTTGGTGGGAGTGCAGAATTTAGTCAAGTGGGGGTGTCAAATAGAGGATGCGATCGCTCTAGCAACCATAGCACCCCGTCGCGCCATAGGGTTGCTTAAAGAACCATCAAAACGCGATCGCCAAAAAAACAATCAACCCAGCCCCTACCTCAGCCAATCCGTCAATCGACTGCTGCGATGGCATTTAGATGAATCCGGTGAACTCACATGGAAACGATTACAACTCCGCCCCGTCAACGGGGAGAGGCTTTGATAGGGCTACCGACTCATCTCTTCCTCTGCGTTCTCTGTGCCTCTGTGGTTCATTTTACACTGCTGATTTGCAGCCTACAAAACTCTTCCTCTCTTCCTCTCTTGTCCTTCGTTGTCTAACGGCTGTCGCCTTCGCTTATGCGGTTCCATTTCCCACTGTCCTCGGAGAATGGTAACTTAGAGCGTTGGGAACAGTTAAACAAAAACCAATTTCATGAACGCAGCAGACGACAAAACGATAGTAAAAGACTACTTCAACTCCACCGGATTCGATCGGTGGCGGCGCATTTACGGCGACGGCGAAGTTAATAAAGTCCAACTAGACATCCGTGAAGGACATCAGCAGACAGTTGATACTGTCATCAGCTGGCTGACAGACGATGGCAATTTAGCAACTCTCTCCATTTGCGATGCGGGATGTGGCGTTGGTAGCCTCAGCATTCCCCTCGCCCAAGCTGGTGCTAAACTCTACGCCAGCGACATCTCCGAAAAAATGGTAGGAGAAGCTAAAGAAAGAGCCGAAGCACTTTTAGGCAACAATAGCAATCCTACCTTCACAGTGCAGGATTTGGAAACATTGAGCGGCAAATATCACACCGTGATTTGTCTGGATGTGTTAATTCACTATCCCCAAGACAAAGCCGCCGAGATGATTTCTCATCTGTGTTCTATCGCAGAATCTCGGATAATTCTCAGCTTTGCACCGAAAACTTTAGCCCTCAGTTTGCTTAAGAAAATCGGCAGTTTCTTCCCAGGCCCCAGCAAAGCAACTCGCGCTTACCTGCACCGCGAAGCTGATGTCGTGAAGATTCTGGAAAGTAACGGTTTTGTGATTCAGCGCAAAGCAATGACTAAGACTCGCTTTTATTTTTCCCGCCTACTGGAAGCTACTCGAAACTGAGGTTAAGATCGCGGCAGTCTTAAATATATCAACTGCCCTATGAAGCTGATTAAGAAACTATCTGCGGGTTTACTACTTACCTTTGGCGGTCTGGTTCTATTAGTCCCGTTAATCGTTTTTACGATGCCAAATCAGGATGCTAGCCCGGAGGATAAGCAGGAAGATAGAGAGGCTGCTTTAGGAGGTTTAGTTTTAGGGCTACCCGCAGTAGCTTTGGGAGGATGGCTGGTAAGGGGATTGCAAAAACAACACTCCAAAGAAACACGCGATCGCCTCCAGTCTATCTTTTATCAGCTCATCCAAGACGGCGACGGCACCATTACAACATTGCGCTTTGCAGCAGAGGCGCAGCTATCAGGGAAAGAAGCCAAGCAGTATTTGGATGAAAAAGCGAAAGAGTTCGATGCCGATTTTGATGTTAATTCAGAGGGAGCAATTTCCTATCGATTCAATCTTTAGGATTTAAAATTGAAGAGAACTACTCTTAGGACTCGCCTGAGAAAATGACGCGGATTTTTTTGAGTATAGCCGCCATCCTCGGCGCCACATCTGTCGCCTTTGGTGCTTTCGCTGCCCATGCTTTAAGAGAAAAACTAACTGAAAGGGCGACAGAAATTTTTGAAACTGGCGCTCGTTATCAGATGTATCACGCTTTGGCGCTGTTACTGGTAGCATTATTATTAAGTCGTGCCGAAGCAGCACAATCAAGCCTGGTGGCGGCTGGATATGCCTTCATCGTCGGCGTGGCGTTGTTCTCTGGTAGTTTGTATGCTTTGAGTCTTACAGGTGTCAAATGGCTGGGAGCAATTACTCCACTAGGAGGAGTAGCATTTATTGTAGGCTGGGGTTGCCTGTTTGTCGCCGCCCTCAGTTTTAAATAATTAACACAATCCACGACTTTGCCTGAGCCCCCATTTTCAAAGGGGTTGGGGGATCAAATATGGTGGACTTGCCAAATAAAATTATTATAAATCCAATGAAATTAATACCTGAAGTTAATAACCTCAAAGAATATCTAGCACCATCAGAAGTCATCGACTATAACATAGAAAGCATACAAAATATCGCCAAAAAGTTATCTGCCAATATTGATGAAAATGATGATATTCCTTTAGCTAAAACAATATATGAATATGTTCGAGATGAAATATCCCATTCATTCGATATAAACAGCGATACCGTCACCTGCAATGCTTCCGATGTCTTGAAATACAAACAAGGTATTTGCTATGCAAAATCACATCTACTAGCTGCTATCTTACGATATTTAGGAATCCCCACGGGACTTTGCTATCAAAAGCTTATTGTAGATGACACTGATAAACCGTGGTTCAGCTTACATGGTTTGAACGCAATTTATTTGAAAAGTTTAAATAAATGGATTAGAGTAGATGCCCGTGGTAATAAAGAAGGAGTAACAGCAGAATTTAGTATTGATACAGAAATGCTTGCATATCCTGTGAGGGAAGAACTAGGCGAAAGAGATTACCCAACTATTTATGCCAAAGCAAATACAAATGTTATTAAATCTCTAAAGAGTAGTAATAACCGCGAAGATTTAATTAAAAATTTGCCTCTTGAATTATAATTATACCTATTAATTTTAGGTTGGTTTGAGCGGTAGCGAAACCCAACGCCCACAAGTATTTTTTAGGTAAGGTTCCTCAACTAAACCTACCCTAACTTGTTTGTAAAAGAGGCTAATCGTACCCTTACCAGCAAGTCATTTAGCGCAGGCTTGGCAGAAGGTGATTCCGGTAGGGTACTGCTTTGACTCGCCTTGTCTAATTCACCTAACAATCTTTCATATTCGCTCAGATGAAATGCCATATCAGCATCTTCCAAAACAGATTTTTCTGCTCCTGCTAACTTCCGCTCAATCAAGTCAGGAATGTAAGGCAATTTGAATAATTCATTCAACTGCACTAAATTGGCTTCGATTATACCCGTTTGCATCAGATGAATGCCAGTTAATAACACTCGATAAACATAAAGCAGGGGTTTAACTCGCCGCCGTTCTTCTTTGGCAAAAAGTTTCCATTGTGTCTGAGCAAAGCCTAAATAATGATGGCTATGATGGCGACTGATGCAGCCTTTGGCAATGTCTTTCAATTCCTCGTGTTCTGGCGTAGTGTACAGGATTAAAGGCGAATATAGCTGTTCTAAAACATAGCCATTTTTTTTGAGTAATAGCGAAAAGAACTTTTTCACATCGTGAGTTACCAGGTCAATTTCTAGATTGTCGCGTAATTCTGAGACTTCAATAGTTTCCCGTCCAGTATCTAAGCCAACAACCTCTGATACTGGCAGAATGTGCGAACCGCGTAAGTCGTAATCAGAATCAGGCGACGGGAAACCATAGAGATGTGCGCCGCTGATTGTGGCAAATAAAAGCGGGTAGGGTTGGTCAGAAATTACCGGGAGTAGTTGCTGGATTGTCGCCATAATTTATTTGAAGGGTAAGCATAGCCTCCCACCTTACGTCTGGTAACGAGAAAACTACTCAGGAACCAAGTTTCTCTGCTTTGCAATAAAGTTTCATCGGCGCTTCGCTGAAGTATTTAAACAAAGCCGGACATAGCCATCCTTCCATGTTATTCGACTCCCAGCGATACCAGTTGCCATTATATTCTTGTCTCAAAAAAGTTAATTCTGCTTGATATCCGGGGAAAGGGTTTCCAGAAAACAAAAGTTTGAAACCTTTCTCAGCATTGGGAATGTCTTTAACGAGCATATCAATCATTTCCGGAATGCCACTGACAAATGGCTCCCGTACAAGTCCAACTCGCTCATCATCAAATACCCAAGTGTACTCACGATAGGGGAAAATCACCATCATTGCATTAGACATTAAATTAATCTCCTTTCAAATTCCTCTCGAAATTCTTTGTCTTTTTAGGGTTTAAAATCTAAACCATGCTTCTACGCGCCTTGATTAAAAAAGCATTAGCTTTTTCATAATCTGGACGTTCTGGCAGAGATGTCACGGCAAAAGCATCATCAAACTGCTTGTGCAAGCTTAAACGCCAAGCGTTGACTTCTTCCCAAGGAACTTCACCATAGCGAATAGACATCAACTGTTGCCGATGTTCTTCGACGTGCACCGGGACAAAACCTTCTTTCAGCACCTCGATACCGGATAACAAGAGGCGAATTAGGTGCATGGCGTGTTTCCATTTGATGTCGCCTTTGGTGCGGATGTCTTGTTCAAGTTTTTTGAACTGAGACATCACATATCCGTTATATGTCTGATAAACTAACTGAGAGAGAAAAATAGACCGAATTGCCAGTAATTCCTCAACCAGGGGCATCGCCTTTTCTACCAGTGGGGTGTATAGGCACTCTAAGACGTTCGGGTTTGCTTTGAGTGCGAGTGTCAGAAATTTCTGGAGTTCCCAGTAGCATTCCTCGGTGTCTTTGTTGTCCAACTGCTCCGGGAGACCGTAGAGCGACCAGTGCATATCGGCTGGTGGTAAGTATATGCCACGTCGGTCAATGTCGGAGTTGGCATCATCTAGACCGTAAGCTTTAGAACCGACGATACAGCGGTAAATTACATAATCGTAAAGGTCGAAATCAGATAAGTAGGCTGCTGGTTGCAAACCTTCTTTTTGCCAGTCTTTACGGATGGTCAGTTCACTTCGGCGCAGGGATGCAACGCTTCCATCGGGAAACTCGACGCGATAGGCGTGGGAGTTGTCTTGAGGGGATTTAATGATAACGCCGACACTGCCGCGAGTATGCACCGCCTCATCTTGAATATCGACGCGAGTTACTACCTGTGTTCCGACTGGCAAAATTAAGTTGGGATTCATGGGATTGGGGATTGGGGATTGGGGATTGGGGATTGGGAATTGGGAATTGGGGAATTGGAATGGGGAAGAGGAAAAAGTCCCTAGTCCCTAGTCCCTAGTCCCTAGTCCCTAGTCCCCTTCCCCTCCTATTGCCTTTTTTTGCTGCCGTAGCCTAAGAGGACGTGCCTACAATGATTAAGGATTGTAAAAAAGCTGGGAGCGATCGCTTTCTCTATGTGCCGTATACTAGGCTACCTTGGCGCACCGATTATCTTGGACTACCTTTTGTCCAAACCAGAACACTCGCTGATTGTTCAAAGCTACCAACCTCGCGAGATGACCTCTGGCGTTGTCAGTGCTGATGGCTATGGGATTGGCTGGTTTCACCCACAACGCGAGACAGAACCTTTTGTTTACAAAAATTTGCTGCCCATTTGGGATGATATCAATCTCACCAACCTCGGTAGATATATTGAGTCAGGTTGTGTAATGGGTAACGTTCGCAGTGCTACTACTGGTCAGTCAGTGGATTTGAGTAACTGCCAACCGTTTCGAGGGGAGAATCTTTTATTTACTCATAACGGTTTCATCAAAGACTTTCGCAAGACGCTATACAGACCGATTAGGGATCAATTGAGCGATCGCATCTACCAATCTATCGATGGTACAACCGATTCTGAACATATGTTCGCTCTACTGCTCAATCACTTGGCATCTACCCCTGGTATGACTTTGGAACAAGCAGTTTACAAAACCTTGACCACCATCACTGAATTAGCCAAAGCTCATCAAACATCAGTTTCTGCCAACATTATTGTCAGTGACGGACATCGCATGGTCGCCACTCGCTATGCTACTACTTCCCCCGCTCCCTCCCTCTACTGGCTGCGCGACGATCCTATCTTCCCAAAAGCAGTAGTTATTGCCTCTGAACCGTTGTTTACTAGCAACTGGATTCGTTTCCCAGAAAATTCCATTTTGAGCGTGGGAGAAGACCTTGAAGTTCAAATCGATCAATTCTTGTAGAGAGGCAATTTATCAGGGATTACAGCGCTGTCGTACCGGAACTTTAGCGCTGTTTGAAGGTATAAACCACGACACCTTTTGTCGTCAAGTTCATCCCGATTTCAGCCCCATCGGTTGGCATCTCGGCCACATTGGCTACACTGAGTCTCTTTGGCTACTTAATCGTTGTGCTAGGAAACCGCCTGCGTTCACCGAATATCAACGCTTATTTGCTGCTGATGGCTTACCCAAAGTAGAACGGGTTTATTTACCAACACTTTCCGAAATTTGCAGCTACCTGGACACCATAAGAGAACAGGTATTAGATTACCTGAAAGTAGCGCCATTAGACGAGCAAGAACGCCTCTGGCGCTGGTTAATTCAGCATGAAAGCCAGCATAGCGAAACGGTGAGCTTTGTGCTGCAATTGCAACGCTGGCAAATGCCCCAAGTGGGATCTCTTGTGGCATCTGGCTTGCCTAATCAGGGGCGAGCATCCTACCCACCCCCCAAGCAATCTGAAATGATTGAAATCCCGGCGGGTGAGTTTGCGATGGGTAACGAATCTATCGATGCCCTGGATAATGAAAGACCAGTTCACAAAGTATATTTAGACACCTACTGGATTGACCGCTACCCCGTCACCTGCGGGCAATATCGCGAGTTCATCGAAGCGGGAGGCTATCGGGAAACCTGTTGGTGGAGTAATACTGGCTGGAAATGGCTGTCTGAGAATCCTGTCAATCAGCCGCTATATTGGGCAGAAGACTCAGCTTGGGATAATCACCCTGTTTGCGGTGTCAGCTGGTACGAAGCTGAAGCTTATGCCAGATTTGTTGGTAAGCGTTTGCCAACAGAGGCAGAGTGGGAAAAAGCAGCTAGTTGGGATGAAACAGCCCTTTGTCGTCGCACTTATTCTTGGGGGGAAGAACTAGATGCCCACCGATGCAATCACGATAATGCTGTGGGGCAAACGACACCAGTAGACGCTTATCCATCTGGGCAAAGTGCTTATGGTTTGCAAGATGCTTTGGGTAATGTTTGGGAGTGGACATCCACTTGGTTCAATGGCTACGACGGGTTTGTAAGTTACCCTTACGCTGGTTATTCCCAGGCTTATTTTGATGGACATCGGGTGTTGAGAGGTGGCAGCTGGGCGACTCGTCCTTGGGCTTTGCGTTGTAGCTTCCGCAACTGGTATCATCCCGACGTGCGTCAGATTTTGTCTGGGTTTCGCTGTGCTAAGAGTTAATTCATCCTCATTCCTAACCCTTCTCTCCTAGGGGGAGGAGGAGGTTGGGGGTGAGGGCGGATACTAACGTGGGTTAAGGGTTAAGCTGTTCGTCAAAGATAAGAATCGACACTAAACAAGCATCAATTTGAAACATCTAACTAAGGCGGGTTTTTATTGGAGCTAGCTTTGTGTTTCACTAGCTGACGGTTGTAGTGAATTGTTTTAAAGAGCGATCGCTCCCACACAAACGGAGGTTTAATGTCAATTTCTAAAACTGCAAGCAGTAAAATTTCTTCCCAGTACACTATTGAAAAACGCTTGCAGATAGAGCATCTACTTAGCCCCACGCCATCAGAGCTAAATAAACTCGATCCGGGTGGCGATGTTGTTCAGGGCTTGACTCAAACTCCCAAAACTCTGCCGCCACGCTATTTCTACGATGACAAAGGTTCACAACTGTTTGAGCAAATCTGCGAGTTGCCGGAATATTATCTAACACGCACAGAAACGGCGATTTTGCAAGAGTATGCCGGGGAAATTGCCCAGATGACGGGTGAGTGTGAACTGGTGGAACTGGGAAGCGGTAGTTCTACGAAAACCCGCATTCTGCTAAATGCTTACCAGGAGATGGGTGAGAGGCTGCGTTATGTGCCGATTGATGTCAGTGCGGGGATTTTGGAAAGCAGTGCTAGAGAGCTTTTGGTAGACTATCCATCTCTTCAGGTTCATGCTAAGTGCAGCACTTATGAACTGGCATTGGCACGACTGTCCCCAACTGGGCTGTCTAGCCGGATGATATGTTTTATTGGCTCTACATTGGGAAATTTGACTCCCGAAGAATGCGATCGCTTCTTTTCCCAAATTACAAATGCCCTCCAGTCGGGCGAGTATTTGTTACTAGGAATAGACTTAGCCAAGCCTAAACATTTGTTGGATGCAGCCTATAACGATAGCTGTGGCGTAACGGCGGCGTTTAATTTGAATATGCTGGAGCATTTGAATCGGCGCTTTGATGGCAATTTTGACATCTCAGAGTTTGAACACTGGGCGTTTTATAACGAAACTCAGCAGCAAATTGAGATGCACTTGAGGAGTAAGCGATCGCAAACTATCCAGCTTCGCGCTCTCGACTTAACGATTGAGTTCAGCAGGGGCGAGACAATTCTTACCGAAATTTCCCGCAAATTCGATCTCAAAACTATGCAGCAGTATTTACAAACACAAGGTTTAAAACCGCTGCAAGTTTGGACAGATCAACAGCAGTGGTTTGGCTTATTGCTTTGCCAGATGCAACCTTCCGTTTCGTAGGGTGTTAACCTCTCCCCAACCCCTCTCCTTTCAGGAAAGAGGCTTTCAGTTCTTCCCCCTGCCCTTGTAGGGAAGGGGTTAGGGGGTTAGGTTTGCCTTAAAAACTTAACCATATTAAGCCTTTGTTAGGTTTCTAGCTACAACTAGCGGAAGCCAGCGATCGCTTGTTCCAACTGAGCTGCTGTCAGAGACTTGATCAGAGTCAGGTTAAATGGATTTTGGCTGATAGCATTGACATAAGGCTGACTCAGGTAGGGACGGTATTCTGGCTGATTACTCAGGTGAGTTTTAAAAAAAGCCGTTGAGAGCGCCCTGAGTTGGGGACGAGCTAAGCCAGGATCTGAACCAATCAATTCTGGTGGGACAGGCAACACCCCTTTTTTTCCGCCAAGATAAGAGAAGTGAGTGGCGTTTTGGGCCATAACCAAGTATTTCTGGGGCGTTGTTAGCCAGGTAAAAGGGAAAATCTGCTCCGGTACTGGTGGCGTAAATAAATCCTCAACACCTGCAACCAGCATGACGGGAACTTGAATTTTACTTAATCCCTCCTGTCCAAAGATAGTGCTACTCAGGGGATTTACTGCCAGCACCGCTTTCACCCGTTCATCTTGCAAATTATAGTTTTGGGGCGGTAAATCGGTGCTTCGACACTGTAGCAGCAGTGACAAATTAAAAGATGTATTGTTCAGTTCAGATTGATTGCACACCTGACGCAGCTTTTCAAAGTTGAGCGCAGCACCCCCAAGAGCTAGAACCGTATAACCGCCAAGCGATTGACCAATTACTCCTACCTGTTGCACATTCAGCTTTCCTTTCCAAGCTGGGTCAGACTCAGATTTTTGCTGGAGTTCATCAAGTAAATATTTGACATCCAAAGGGCGATTGATAAATGTGGTGGGTTGCGGGGGTGTATCGAAACCAGTCAAGAATCGCTGAAACTTTTCGGCACTGGTATCAGGATGCTCCACCAGTGCCACTGCAAAGCCCCAAGATGCTAAATGTTCAGCTAGATAAGCAAAGGTATTGCGGTCTGAGGCAACACCGTGAGAGATGACAATTACAGGGGCAGTTTTCTGGAGTCCTTGAGGCAAGTAAATATCGGCAGGAACGGGAAGTTCCCGATTTGGGTTGTTAAAGGTGATGGTTTCTTTTCGCCACCTAAATTGTCCTGAAACCCGTAAATCTGGCTCTGGTAAAGATGTTAAAGTCGTTGTTGCTACTTCATCTGCCGCCTGCTGTTGAATGCTGTTGACGATTAAATCCCGCCTTCCGAATAAATAAGACACCTGTCTAATTGCTTGGAGACTTAGTTGCAGGTCTAGGCGGATGGTACGCAGCGGGAACTGATGCAGTATATTTACGAGGGTTAAGCCTTCTGGGTCAGCAGCAGCCTGAATAAAGGCGGATCGTAGGGCATAAAAACCATTTTGGTTGAAATCAGCTTTCAAGACTTGCCCCAAACGCCTCAATATTTGTTCTCCAATCGGCGTGTAAGTAAATTGAGAGATAGTAATAGGGCCTACATCAAGGCGTCTTTGCAGTAACTCCCGCAATACAGCGAGTTGTTGTGGTTTGACACGATTGGCATAAAAGGCAAATTCTGGGGTGATTTTGCCTTCTTTGGCAAAAATTTCCAGGTCTTTAATGGAAATATAGAACTCGCCAAAGGGAGGGTAAAAGAAGGCAATTCTTTCGGCACCAAAAGCAGGAATTGCACTCAAAGCTGTGGAGAGTATTCCCAAGCATAGGGAAAAGAAAAAACGCGAACCCCCCACAGGGGCCGTCTCTTTGGGCGATCGCATCTTTTGAAGCCAACTTCTGTTTTTCTTATGACCAGCAGGGGACTTCTGTTGCTTAAATGGAGAGGTTGCACGATCCTGACGAGGGGAAGATGCCATCTGGGTATCCAATAAAGTTGATTAGGGGATGCTAGATATCTCCATTGTCTTTACTCCTAGTGCTTCACCCCTATCCCCAACTTTAGTGGAGTTTTAAGAGTCCCAAGTTCAGTTAACGCTAAAAATCTAAACCCTGCGTAGGAACGAAACCCAACAAATGCTTCTTTTGTGTTGGGTTTCCCATCCTCAGTCGCAACTTACAACTTAAGAGTCTCCAGTCTCGTTCATCAGCCCAGATAACAGTGGCAGTTTGGCTTCTCGATCAGGGACTCGGCTAAGGCATTCAGGGCGATCGCTGCTAGTAGTCCCCCACCTAAAGTACCAACGCTGGTTATGAAAGGAACGCCGGAACGCATTAAGCGGCGTTTGGCAGATGGGGCGTGACTAAAGCCAATTGGCATCCCGATAATTAAGGCAGGTTGCAGCTTACCGTTTTCAATTGCTTCGCAAGCTGCCATCAATACTGATGGGGCATAACCTACTACTAGAACACAGTTAGGATTTAGCTGCTGCAATCGTTCCCGCCATTGGAGATGTTGCCAAAATTCGTGTTCTGCTTCGGTGACACTGGTAATGTGGGGGTCATCAATTAGGGTGACAACCTCACAGCCCAGATGCGCTAATCTGGTTTGGTCGAGGCTGGCAAAAACTGGTTTTACATCAGCGACGATTTGGCAACCAGCTTTTAGGGCATCACGAGCAGCTGCGATCGCGCTTCCGCGGGCGCTTCGCTCCGCATTCTCACTCAATCGCACAATATCCACTAAACTGACATCGCCACAGGCTAACACCAGTTTCTTAAGTAAATCTACTTCAATTTCCGAGCGATCGCTCAAATCCGGTAACAGGTGTTCTAACGATTCTTGAAATTCTTCTGGATGGGTGTGTGTCGCAGCATCCAAACCGTCCCAAAGTTTTTCTAGTTGCGCGAATCCGGTGATCGTTTCTACTTCCAGTTGTCGCAGTTGGTCGATTGCTTCTAATTGGATATTAAGACATTCGCGATCGCGTCCTAACAATCCTTCCAACGCCGATGCTGTTTGCCGCAACCTTCCCAGATATTGCATCACAGACCGATACTGCTGTTGCAGTTGAGTCATCAGCGAGTCATTTGTCGTCGTCATGCTGTCGGTTGCCAACAACTTTTGGATGTGGGACAGCTGAAATCCTTGTTGCTTCAACGCCACGATCCGCCGCAAGTGTTGTACATCGTGATCGGTGTAGAGTCGGTAATTCCCATGCGATCGCTTAGCAGGTGGCAACAACCCCAAAGTGTGATAATGCCTCACCATCCTGGGAGTAAGACCACCTCCTACCGCCTTGATGAGATTTTTAATCGTCAGGGGGTTACTTGTCATGCCTTTAGTCTAAGTAGGGTGGGCAATACCAAGGATAAGAGCAAAAAGGGAAAATAAAAGCATTATTTTGTTCTTTTTGTTTATTTTGTCTCAATATCCGGGTAATGCCGTCGCCTGCTGTATTTATTATCGCCATGCTAGTCCCTTTCTTTGGGGCGCTTTTTTCTTTTACCTTCTCAATGCCCACCCGTATAAGTTGACATTTACATTAGTGTCAACGTTTACCGTTGTCTAGAAAGGCGATTTCTAGCACCCCAATGACTTCTTCCCTTACCACTCCAAACTTCAACCAACTCCTCAAAGAACATCCAGATGCTATAGCGGCTACTTTGTGCGGTCTACTCGTCTTCCTGGGTTGGCTTTGCCTGCAATTTAGCTGGGTTGGACTTAGTTTATTTCTACTGCCAGCAGCCTATGTAATTGGCGGCTACGAAAGCGCGAAGGAGGGACTAACGACTCTTTTTGAAGAAAAAGAACTCGATGTCGATTTACTAATGATTGTGGCGGCGCTAGGGGCGGCGGGGCTGGGATTTTGGCGACAGGAGTATCACCTGCTTGTTGATGGTGCGGTGCTGATTTTGATTTTTGCCATCAGCGGCGCACTGGAAGGCTACGCTATGCAGAGAACTAATCGGGCAATCCGCAGTTTGATGAGTTTGACACCGGATACTGCCAGAGTGATGTTAAACGGTCAGGAACATGAGGTTTCCATAGATAAATTAAAAGTGGGCGATCGCGTCTTAGTCAAACCCGGAGAATTGATTCCCACTGATAGCATCATCATCGAAGGTGAAAGTAACCTCAACGAAGCATCAATCACAGGCGAGTCATTACCAGTAGAGAAAGCTATTGGCGATGAAGTCTTCGCCGGGACAATTAACGGGACTGGCGCTATTACCCTGAAAGTGCATCAACCCCCAGAAAGTAGTTTAATTCAACGAGTGATTCGTTTAGTACAGCAAGCCCAAACTGAAGCACCTCCGTCGCAGCTATTCATTGAACGCTTTGAGCGTGGATATGCGAAAGTAATTGTGTTGGTGGGGATAGTTTTAGCAATTTTGCCGCGAGTATTATTGAATTGGGATTGGGAAACTACAATTTATCGGGCGTTGATTTTTCTGGTGGTAGCTTCTCCCTGTGCATTGATGGCGGCGATTATGCCGACATTGCTATCAGGAGTGGCAAACGGGGCGCGACAAGGTATTTTATTTAAAAGTGGCACCCAGTTGGAGATAATGGGAAAAGTCAGAGCGATCGCTTTTGACAAAACTGGCACTCTCACCACAGGTAAACCGCAAGTTGTCGAAATTATCCCAGCTTCCGGACAATCAGAAAGTAGCGTATTGCAAATAGCAGGTGCGATAGAAGCATTTTCAGAACATCCTATCGGAAATGCGATCGCCCAAACCGCCCAAGATCATCATCTGAGTGTTCCAACTGCTACTAACGTGCGATCGCAAACAGGTTTTGGGATTATCGGTGAAGTGGACACAAAGCAGGTAAAACTAGGTAAAGCTGCTTTTGTGAAATCGGAAAATTCTGACTTTGCCGAAGATTTGATTAAAGAATGCGATCGCTTAGAATCGGAAGGCAAAACCGTTGTTTGGGTAGCGGCTGACAATCAAATTCTGGGAATCATTGCTATTGCTGATACCCTACGTCCCGCTGCTGCTGCAACAGTAAAACGCTTAAAACAGCTAGGCATAGAACAGATTATCATGCTGACTGGTGATAACGAACGCACCGCCAAAAGCGTTGCCCAACAGTTAGGAATAGACCAAGTTTATGCCGAACTTCTTCCCGAAGATAAAGTATCCGTAATTCACCGCCTGCAACAGCAATATCAAACCGTGGCGATGGTGGGAGATGGCATTAACGATGCACCCGCACTTGCTACAGCATCAGTGGGAATTGCAATGGGAGCAGCTGGCAGCGATGTAGCTTTAGAAACAGCTGATATTGTTTTAATGGCAGACCGTTTAGAAAAATTGTCTCAAGCAATTAATTTAGGACGGCGTACGGATAAAATTGTCAAACAAAACATCGTTTTTGCACTTAGTGCCATTGTATTGCTGTTAATCGCCAACTTTACGGCTAATATCACTCTACCTCTAGGCGTGATTGGTCATGAAGGATCTACTGTACTCGTGACGCTAAGTGGTCTAAGATTGCTAAGAAATTAGCCTATCGTGCGATACATCTTTATCTTTAGGGACATGGCAATGCCATGTCCCTACCAACGTAGCCCCAACGTCAAAACCGCGATAGATTCTACCCAACTGAGAAACGCTATAGCAGTTCAAAACAAGTTCTAAAATCTTTCTTCCTATGTATCGCAGATGAGACATCTGCGACCTGAGGGGGTGACACGCGCCCCGGAATCCAAGCTGTATACAGGTTTAACCCAATTATGGTAAGAAAAATAGGCCCGTTATTGTCAACAAGACCTATCTAACAAAAATGCTACC
>NZ_JAMPKJ010000086.1 GCF_039962115.1 Funiculus sociatus GB2-C1
ACTCCGGCTCAGTTCAGCCAATGAGATAAGCAAGGGTTATGAATAACGGGTAGCAATCGCCTTTGTTCAGTCCCCATAGTACCCCAGCGATGACTTTTGCAAGAGGTCTAATGATGTAATTGAAGCATTCAAATGCTCTTCAAATTTTAGAATACGCTGAACCTCTCTCAAGGTTAGGCTTTTTGCGTCTAGATTCGCAGTCATCGATTTATTGCTATTTTATAATAAATTTATCAATTTTATTTTATAGCAATTCTCAATAATGGTGAAGGCTAGATACCCGACTTCTCTAAAAAGTCGGGCATCTGAACCCCTGGCAGCTCACTACTCAAAAAGGATTACTATATACAGTTACATTTTGGCAAAATGTTCTCTTAGCAAGTCGTGAATGAAGCGATAGCGTCCTCCGACTCGTTTAATCAACCTACGCTCATTAGCGTAGCTGAGAAACCGCGCATAGTTCCAGGGAATCGCCCCAATTTCCCACAAGATTAGACGTGACACAAAGTATTGAATGACAGGTAAACTAGCAGAGGAAATGCTCCATATTAATACTATATCAAGCCCAGAAATTACCAAACTTATAGGCTTAATTAACTGCCCTTTAGCTAGTAACAATACTGCCTCAATTAGCATCACTAGGGGTAAAGCAACTAAAATAAAAACTATAAAGTTTATCAATGGATTTTTAGCTTTTGTATTGGATTTACTTTTATTTGTCCCCTCTGTTTCAAGCAGCCAAAAAGTAAGTTTTTGATCCAAAATATTTATATCTATGTCACTCTTAAATAAATCAATCATTAACAAAGGAAAAATCATGCTAGTTATCTCCAGTCTTAGCACACTAATTAGCCCAATAATAAGCAGTCCACTAACTAATTTTTGTTTGTGGTTATCTAAAAAATCTTGCTGTGTTTCTTCAATAATAAACTCTGTCTGCTTCTGCTCTTTTAGGGTTTTAGCCAGCCAAATCAACCAGCGTTTACTATCCTTTGGGTTATATCCTTGATAGTCGTGAGGCAGTTCTAAGCGGCGTTTGATGTAAGCATCAAACAAATCTTTACGGCATTTCTCGTGGTATGCTTCAAGTTCAGCCGGAGAATTGAAGCGTTTAGCTTTGCTTTCTAAACCATTTGGATAAGCTACCGGAATAAGATGTAAAAACAGCGGCATTTTGGCTAATTCCAGCAAACCATTTGGATCGCTTTGAATACCTTGCCAGAGATGTCCGCATTTTAACCGTTGCAGATAGCTTTTAATTTGCTTTTTTTCTAATGGCTTCAGACAAACTGCTCCTTGTAGCGTCAAAATTTCCTCACCTGCTTTGTACTCTTCCTCACGACAGCAGACGACAATCTGAGATAGGCCGGAAGTGGTTTGCAGAAATTCATTAATTTTTTCAATACAGTTTCCCTGACGGCTTTGTAATTCATCTAAACCATCCAACAGCAGCAATAACTTACCTGTTTCTAGCCACTCACGAGAAACTGCCTCTGGGATATTATTGCGAAACTTCAAGTCAGCTACCAGCCAGTCAACAATAGGTTGCTTATCATCTTTCCAGGCAGAAAGCTCAAATATTACCGGGATTGGCTTTTCTGGCTGCTGTTGGGCAGCTAAAATCAAGTCTTGCGCTAGTTCCAGCAGCATTGTGGTTTTGCCAGATCCGGGCGCACCTAAAATTAGCAATCTGCCATCAATATCATCTTGCTTAAAGACATCTATAATTTTTTTGCCAGGTTCAAACTCAGCGGTTACTCGTATAAATTTCCGTAGCTTCTCCCACCAATCAGGAGACGGTTTAGCATTTACCGGTTCTTCTGGAGGTCGTCCTATCTTTTCCCGTTGGTCTTCCATCAGCAGCGGAATCAACTCATCATCATGCAGAGAGTCTTTCATCCGCACTGTTACTTCACGTAGCATACTTGCCAACAATTCCTGCCGCCATCGCTGTGAAATTGCCTCTGGTGTATTGCTGGAAGTTTCAGCGTTATTTCCTTGCCTACTTCTGAGCAAATACAGCGTCGTTGGCAACGCAAAGACGTAGCCAAAGCCCAAAGTCCAGCAAACCTTCTGAATCCAGTCAGCGTTTTGCTCTGCCTGTGCCGTAGTGATGAACCCGCCACCAACAAGGGCTAGCACGCCGCACAATACCCCTAATCCAAAGATGAAGCACTTGCCGCATAAGGAATTCTGTTTATCAAATGCGCTAGGCAGAAGCCCCCCAATCACCGCAAGCAATCCCAGCAGCAATAAAAGTAGTAGCCGAAGCAAGTCAGGAATTGTCATATTTGGAGATAACGAGGTGTGGATGCGAAGCGGAGGATGCAAGGAAGGAGCGATCGCGTTCTTGACCAGAAGCATTCTCGCAATATAACCAAAGACATAACACCGCTACACTTTCTCCGGGTTCTCAGCGCCTCTGCGGTTCCATATTCTTATCACTGTGCTAACCTGTTGAGAATCCTTCACTGATACACCTGTACTTTCCGGCAACGCCCAGCGCCTATGGTCTATATCAAGCGCGTGGAACTCACCAACTTCAAATCCTTCGGCGGCACGACGAAAATCCCCTTGCTGCCGGGGTTTACTGTCGTATCGGGCCCAAATGGATCGGGTAAGTCGAATATTCTCGATGCGCTGCTGTTTTGCCTCGGACTTGCCAGTTCTAAGGGGATGCGGGCAGAACGCTTGCCCGACTTGGTGAATCACAATCATCCCCATCGCGGTACTGTGGAAGCCAGCGTCACAGCTACCTTTGATTTGTCAGATGTTAGCGGTACGATTGTTGGCAATAGCAACGGACATCGGAAAGCGCCTGGAGATTCCCCCCAACCTCTGGAAAAGGAGGAGCAAGATATAACGGGGAAAGAATGGAGTGTGACGCGGAAGCTGCGCGTCACGCAGCAGGGAACTTACACCTCGAATTACTACATCAACGGCGAATCCTGCAATCTGACGGAACTCCACGAAAAGCTTAATCAACTGCGAATTTATCCCGAAGGCTACAACGTGGTGTTGCAAGGCGATGTCACCGGGATTATTTCCATGAACCCGCGAGAACGCCGGGAAATTATTGATGAGTTGGCTGGTGTGGCGGCGTTCGACAGGAAGATTGTCCAGGCCAAGGAGACGTTAGACTCAGTTAAGGAACGGGAAGATAGCTGTCGCATTGTGGAGGCAGAATTAATTGCCCAACGCGATCGCTTATCTCAAGATCGCATCAAAGCGGAAAAATACCAAAAACTCCGCGCCGAACTTCAGCAGAAAGAACAATGGGAAGCTGTTCTCAAATGGCGAAATCTTCAGCAACAAGAATCGAAGCTGCGCGAACAAATTGAAGCAGGCGATCGCACTTCAACTGAATTAACCGCCCAACTCCAAGCATTACAAGCGCAAATTCAGCAAACAACGGCAGAACTCGAAAAGCTTAATGCCCGTGTCAAAGCTTTGGGGGAAGAAGAACTCCTGGCTTTGCAATCACTTCTGGCAAATCAGGAAGCCGAACGGCGTAATTTACAACGCCAGCAACAAGAGTTAGAAACAGCGGCTCATCATACCACTGGCAATATAGAACAAGAGCAGCAGTTAATTCAACAACACCAGCAAACTCTGCAACAACTGACTGAAGAACAGCAGCGCGGACAAACGCTGATCGCGCCTCTGGAGGAACAACGCAACCAAGCGCAGCAAACTCTATATCGGCATCGGGAAGACGCGGAAGCGATCGCATCTGCTTCCGAAGCTTGGGTGCAGCAACAAACTGCCCTAAGTCGCCAAATCGAAACTTTACTACAAACTGTCGAACCCCAGCGCACCGAACAAGCTCAACTAAGAGAGCGTTATACCAATTTAGGGCGGCAAATTGAGGAGCAAAGTCAACTATTACAAACAATTGAGCCAGAAATTACCGCAAAACAGTCTCGTTTAGCTGATTTCCAGATACAATTATCTGATTATGCCCAAGAAATTCAATCCTTAGCTCAAGGTTTGGCAGCAGGCGATCGCGATCTGCAAATTCAGCAAGACACGCAAAAGCGCCTCTTGCAAGAACAACGGGATAAACAACGCCAACTCGATAAACTAGAAGCCCAAGCCCAAGCGGAACAGGAAAGTTTAGGCACCTTCGCCACCAAAGTTATACAGCAATCAGGACTACCTGGCGTGTGCGGCTTAGTTGCCCAATTGGGGCGAGTCGAACCCCGCTACGCCTTAGCGCTGGAAATTGCTGCTGGTGGGAGACTGGGAAATCTGGTGGTGGAAGATGACGGCGTGGCGGCGGCGGGAATTGAACTGCTGAAGCAAAAACGGGCGGGGCGGATTACATTCTTACCTTTAAATAAAATTCAGCCGCCGCGATTTTCGCCAGTGGTGGCGCTGCGTTCTGCCGACGGATTTATCGATTACGCGGTGAATTTGATTGAATGCGATTCCCGTTATCGGAATATCTTCGCTTACGTCTTTGGAAGTACCGTTGTCTTTGAAAATATTCATGATGCTCGTCGTCACTTGGGACAACACCGCATCGTAACCTTAGAAGGGGAACTGCTGGAAAGTAGCGGCGCAATGACTGGCGGTAGTAGCAGTCAACGTTCTGGGCTGCATTTCGGGACGGCTGACGCCGGAGAATCTGCGGAAGCGATCGCATTGAGAAATCGCCTCCAAGAAATTGACCGAATTTTAGAACGTTGTGGCGAGGTGATTTATACCCTTTCTGCAAAGACGAAGCAACTGACTTTAGAATTGACAGAGGCGAAGGCTAAGCGGCGGGAGCAAGAGTTACATTTTGAACAGTTACAGAAGGAAATTAAGGGTTTAATTGCCCAAGCTGAAACAACGCGATCGCTTCTTTCAAAAAATACCCAAGAATTTCACACCGCCCAATCTCGCTTACAATCTCTAGACGCTGAATTACCCGCCCAAGAAGCACAATTGCAACAATTGCGGCAAGCTTTGGCAGAATTAGAGCAATCTCAAACGCATAGCGAATGGCAACAAATTCAGGCAACAATTAAAGCCGATGAGCAACATCTCTCTGAACGAGAAAAAGATCTCCGTGCCGCCGAACAAAGATTAAAAGATTTGGAAAATCAGCAGCAGCGTCTGCAAGAAAAAAGCCAAGAATCCCACCATCGCTTGCAGGAATATCGCACGCAGTTATCAGGAGTTGTAGAGACGCGAAATTTCGCATCTCTACAGTTGTCAACACTCAGCGAACAAATTAGGCAAACTCAAACAGGCTTGAAACAACAAGAGGAAAGGTTGGGCGAAGCAAAAATACAACGCGACGCCAGCGAAACTCAACTGCGAGAACGTCATCTTTCTCAACAGCAGCTGGAATGGCAACTGCAAAAACTCCAAGAAACGCAACAATCGCGGCGGGAAGAACTTACTGCTGTGAAAACTCAGCTGGAAACCCAACAAGCAGAGTTACCCGATCCTCTGCCAGAAGTACCAATGCTGGTAAATCCAGAATCAAGCGAGTCAAATGCGATCGCATTTGACAAGTTAAGCGATCAACTAGAACAAATGCAGAAAGAGATGCGTAACCTTACCAAACGCCTGCAAGCAATGGAACCCGTAAATATGCTGGCATTGGAAGAACACAACCGCACTACCACCCGACTTGAAGAACTAACTCAGAAATTAACAACATTAGAAGCCGAACGCACCGAATTATTATTACGAATTGAAAACTTCACCACCCTGCGCTGCCGCGCCTTCCAAGAAGCATTCGACGCAGTAAACGAAAACTTTCAGGCAATATTCGCCGAACTCTCCGATGGAGACGGTTATTTACAACTTGATGATGCCGAAGATCCGTTCAACGGAGGACTTAACTTAGTCGCCCATCCCAAAGGCAAACCTGTGCAGCGGCTTGCTTCCATGTCTGGCGGCGAAAAATCTCTAACCGCCCTTAGTTTCATCTTCGCCCTGCAACGCTATCGCCCCTCTCCTTTCTACGCCTTTGATGAAGTTGATATGTTTTTAGATGGAGCAAACGTAGAGCGATTAGCTAAAATGATCAAACAACAAGCTATGCAGGCGCAGTTTATTGTTGTAAGCCTCCGCCGCCCAATGATTGAATCATCTGAGCGCACTATCGGTGTCACTCAGGCGCGAGGAGCTTACACCCAAGTTTTGGGGCTAAAATTGCATTCCTAAAAAGAGTCTGTATGATTTGATTTAGCAATCTTCGCCGAAAGTCCGACACCATAGCGGTATTTCGTTTGGTATCGGGATGGATAGGCGGTCAATCGATGGAGTTCAATACCCCGGAGATTGGCAATCTCCTGCTAAGCAATAGTCGGATTCGCTGAGAAACCGACACAATACCTGTACTCAGGTTATTGTAGGAGTATGTCACTATAAATAACTAATAAGATTCGAGATCGGGATTGGGCCTCCAATGACATCTGAACAAATCCTTCAACGCTCTGACATCTTAAATACCCAAGTCATTACCCGCGACACTGGTAAGCGCTTGGGGATTATTAAGGAGCTATTAGTAGACATCGACCAGCGGAAAGTTGTAGCACTGGGTTTGCGAGACAACCTACTCTCGATTGCGGGGATGCCACGGTATATGCTCCTCAGCAGCGTTCGTCAGATGGGTGATGTCATCCTAGTTGATAATGATGACGTTATTGAAGATATCGACGTTGAAGCCTACAGCAGCCTGATCAACAGCGAAGTAATTACCGAAACAGGTGAACTTTTAGGCAAAGTGCGGGGTTTCAAGTTTGATGGTGAAGACGGCAGAGTTTTCTCGCTGATTATTGCTTCTTTGGGCCTGCCGCAAATTCCCGATCAGGTTGTAAGTACCTATGAGCTGCCGATTGATGAAATTGTCAGCAGTGGCCCAAATCGTCTGATTGTTTTTGAAGGCTCCGAAGCACGCTTGGTTCAGTTAACTGTGGGTCTTTTAGAGCGTCTTGGCATTGGCAAAGCGCCTTGGGAACGCGACGAAGAGGAAGCTTACTTCCAACCAACAGTCCGTCCTGAAAATCAACTGCCTACTGGAATTCCCGTCAACGCGAAACCAGCAACCTCTATTCGCGCTTCTGCCCCTGTAATTGAAGAAGCTCGCTGGAGCGAGGACGAGGAGTATTGGGAAGAACCAGAACCACAGCCAATTCGGGCGCGGCGGGCGGAATCAATTTATTACGAAGAAGACGAAGAAGAGGATAACTGGAGCGAAGCGACAACGGAGACGCGACGAGTAGTTCGCTATGAAGAAGAGCGAACCTATGTAGAACCGGAACCATACGAGGACGAGTACGAAGAAGACGAATACGAAGAGAAAGATGTTTGGGAAGATGCTGAGGAGCCACCTTACAAAGCACCTCGGATAAACATCCCTGAAAAAACTAAAGCGCCAGAATACGAAGACGGCGCTTATTAAAAGGCAAAAGGCAAAATTCCCTCATTCCCAGGTCGCAGCCAAAGAATGAGGGAAAATGCACCTAAGCTAACTCAGAACTCAGCACTTTTTTAAGCGAGTCAGTAGCAGCACAATTTCATCAACTGCCTGCCGTACTGTCGCCGCCGATTGGTTGGATTGATTCACAATAATGCTAAAAACGATAGTTTCATACTCTGGGTGGCTCATATACCCTGATAAAGAAACTACTCCGCTCATTGTTCCTGTCTTCGCTTGCACAATACCTTGAGCTGGTGTATTTTGAAAGCGATTTAGGAGATTGCCGCTTTTTCCAGCCACAGGTAAAGATGCTAGATATATGGCTGCTTCTGGAGTCTTTGCGATCGCTTTGAGAGTTTGCACCAGTGCTGCTGGACTCACGAGGTTATGACGAGACAGCCCAGAACCATCATCTAGCACGTAGCTGCTAGGATCTACTCCTAATTCTGTTAATGTCTGTTTAAGGGCAGCTAAGCCCTGTTGTAAGGATGAATCATTCTGGACTTTAGCAGAGGCACCAAGCGATCGCAACAGCACTTCCGCATATAAATTATTACTATTCTGATTTGTCTGAGCTAACAGAGTCCCCAACGGCGGAGATTCCACAGCGGCTAGTTCCTCAGTGGGAGGTTGAGAGTTTGATCCAACCATTGCCTCTGCAACAGTAATTCCCTCAATTGCCAAAGCGCGTCGCAAGTGTCGCAAAAAGTAATCTGCTGGATTAATAATTGCCATATCTAAAGACACAGGTTTAGCATCAGCAGGCAATTGTCCTTTAATCTGTAACACTGGTTTCCCTAGCACAGCATTAAGTTCTATGGAGGCTGGTGATTTTGCTTCTGTTGTTACCGAATTATTTTCAATTTGCCATTGAGTTAGTGCTAGAGGATCTGCCCACGATGTTTGCAATGGTTTTCCTGGTGTTTGCGGTGATATTGTCAGCGTTGCAGCATTTTGATTCAAAATTAAACTATTAACTGGTGCGCCATAGTTTGCCTGCAAATCTCCCCATTCCCAACTGGTATTTACCGTCTGCCCTTTAAAATAAACGTCTTCTACAATTAACTGTTTTACCTGAGTAATTCCCCGCCGCTTTAACTGTTGTGCCAAATCTCTCAATTGGGCATCCGTTAAACTGGGATCTCCTCGTCCCACAACGCGCAAAGAACCATCACCCGTTCCATAAATTGAGGTGCGAATCCGATACTGAGAACCCAATTTGTGTAAGGCAGCAGCTGTTGTTAGCACCTTTACATTAGATGCTGGTATGAAGTAACTTCCTTGTTCGCGGCTGTAGAAGATGCTATTTTTAGTTAACGGTTCAATCAAAATCCCCCAACGAGCGCGACTCCACTGCGGACGGTTTGTAATAGCATCAATTGCAGTTGTTAGTTGGGAAGGACATAAAGCAGCAGATTGAGGCTTTTGGGTTTGAGAAACTTGTGCTGTATTCAGCTTATCTGGATGGGACGATTGATTATTTGCTTGTGCTGCTTGCTGTCCCGATAGCAACTGGGTGTTTAGTATTAGTATCAGGCTACTAATTTCACTAATTTTAACTAATCTTGAATAACCTTTTCCTTTCTTAATAGGCGTAGCGCAGCCATCTTGCCTGCCTTGCTGAGAACTAGAATTGGGATGTCCTGTATCCTGAAAATCTGATTTTTCCCACTGGGCTGCTATCTCACTTATTTTTGAGGATATTTTTATCATTAAGATTTTTTCTGAATAAAAATGCTTGGCATCTTATAAATCTTACCGGAGACAGGTGGCAATATCAAGAATAGTTTATAACAATTCTATTTTATTTCTAGAAATGCTGCATACAACGTCTCTAGTTTTATACGAACCGCAGAGGCAAGAGAGGACACAGAGGAAAAAAACAGAGAGTTCATAAATGAATTGCCAGTGGTTCAGATACCCGACTTCTTAGAGAAGTCGGGTATCTCGCCTTCACAAATCATTTAGCACTGTTACATACCTATAAAAATATTTCTAACGATAGAGCTTAGTAACCTTTGTAAATATAAATAATATAGATAATAATCAAAATTTTTTATTTTCAACAAAAGAGATTTAGGTAATTATAATCATGGCGATACAAGAGCGAGATGTTGACAAAAACAACATTCCAAGAGAGCGATACCGGGACAACAACAGGAGAAAATATCTTTGGGTCGTCTTAGCGAGTGTACTCTCGACCTTGGGCTTAGTTGCAGCTGGCTTCTGGCTGTATCAGCGGCTGGCATCGAGAGATGCGATCGCACCCGTTACTACCGTCAGCCCTTCTATCAGTCCGACAGTTGAACCACCCGCCGCATCTCCCCTGCCTAGTGTTGGCATTCAACCCGGTCAATTTGTCCAGCCTGCTTTAGGCAACAAAGCGCAAGTAGAATTAACCGCAGTCCGGAGAGTTCTCGGCGCACCCAATGAAGTTACAGTCGAGATGCGAATTAATCGTCTTTCAGACGATGTTGGGGGTAGTGACATTATTAGTCCTGGCTCTACAACCGCCCGTAATCCTATCACAAACGAAACTTACTATGCAGTAGATGTCCTTAATCGTTCATCCGGATCGACTTCTTTATATCAGTTGAGTCGAGGTCAACCACAAGAAGCTTATGTTGTGTTAAATGTGCCAGCAGGCGTTAACACTATTGACATTTTTGTTGAGAACACGGGAGTATTTAGAAATGTGCCAATTGCTGATGCCAGTGCTAATCCAGTGAGTAGACTGGCACCCGCACCTCCAGCACCCATTAACACAGCGCCAATTTCCCCAGTCCCCCAATCTCAAGCCCCCTACAGCACAGCCAGTGCGCCTAGCCGCAACGTTGGAATTCAACCGGGTCAATTTGTGCAGCCTGCTTTGGGTACAAAGGCACAAGTAGAGTTGCTTTCAGTCAAGCGGGTCGCAGATCCAGAATTGAGAACCCGCGACGTAGTGAACGTGCAGATGCGCGTCCGCCGTCTGGCAACGGATAACATAGTTGGGAGTGACATTATCTCTGTAGGCGGGACAACAGCCAGAAATCCTGTCACCAGCGAGACCTACGAAGCAGTTGACTTGCTTAATCGTTCCACGGGAAACGTTTCTTTGTATCTGTTGCGTCCACAAGCTTCGGGCGATGCCTATGTTTGGCTGAGGGTGCCAGAGGGAACCAACACGCTTGACATTTACATACCTGAGACGCAGGCATTTAAGAATGTGCCTATTTCCAATTAGATAGGCGTAATGAGATAGTTATGAGTTGTGAGTTTGAAATTCATAACTCGTAACTCCTAACTATTAAGAGCGTATGAGCAATTTTTTATCTGGCGTGGCTGTTGTACTTTCTATTTTGGCGTTGATTACCAGTGGTTACAGTGCCTATCAAGTTTTGGAACTGAGAAAGGACGTTGATACTGCTGATAATTTACAAAGCAATGCAACGGCTACTGATAATCAAACACCTGTGGCGACACCTGATGCACAAACCACTCCGGAAGCCAATACTGCGATTCAACCAAAGCAGTTTATTCAGCCTGCTTTGGATGGTAAAGCGCAGATAGAGTTGCTTTCAGTGCGGAGAATTGCACATCCTGATAATGGATTGCGAAATGTGGTAAATGTGCAATTTAGGTTGCGACGGGTGACACCAGACGTGGTGGGTTCAGAAGCTTTATTTCCGGCAGCGACAACTGCTAGTAATTCCATCACAAACGACAGCTATAAAGCTGTTTGGGCTAATCGTGCCACTCCGTCTATTGCTTTGGACAGTATTGGTCAAAATGCCTCAGTTGATGCTTATGTTTGGCTGCAAGTACCGCAGGGAACCAATTCGCTAGATATTTACGTTCCCAACACGCAGCCGTTTAAAAACGTGCCGATTTCAAACTAAAAATCGAAAATAAGGGTGGGCTTTTGAAGTCCACCTCGCAAAATTAAAACAAAATTGCTTACTTATGGAGCAGGTATCTTGTCTGCCATTTTAGATAAATTTTTAAAGTAAAAATAAAAATCATGGATCTCATGCAGATGAGCGATTTGCTACCTAACAACTACGAAAAAAGCACTAGCACACCACCGGAATTAGGCTTAGTTTGCATCACCACATCTGATAAAGTGCGTTATCGCGCCCTGACGCGCAAGCGACTATTACAGTTGCCGACTGCGGAGCAAGAGCAAGTTTTGCGGGAGTTGTATACTGATAATTTGCAACGCTTGAATGCGGCAATAGATTTCTGTAAAGAGAATAATATTAGGCTTTATCGCATCCCTTCTGGGTTGTTTCCGTTTGCTGATACGGAACAGGGGGAGGCAATACTAGATGAGTTTAAGGAACAGATAAAAGCAACAGGCGATCGCGTTCGTCTTTCTGGCATCCGATTAGTGGTACACCCAGATCAATTTGTGGTACTCAGTTCGGATACGCCGTCTGTGATTGAGAACAGTATTAAGATTCTCCAGATGCACGCCCGGAATATGGATTTACTGGGGATGCCGCGATCGCCTTGGGCGATGATGGAGATACACGGTGGTAAAGGCGATCGCGCTGAACGTCTGATCAATGTCATCCGCGATCTACCTGATGAAATTCGCTCTAGATTAGCACTAGAAAACGATGAATACGCTTACAGTGCAGCAGAAATTCTGGCTGTTTGCCGGGAAGCTGGCGTACCAATGGTTTTCGACGCGCACCATCATGTAATTCACGAGAAGCTGGATACTTACGAAGATGCCAGCATTGCCGAAATTTTAGCAGCCGCGCGTACTACTTGGCCTGTACCTGAATGGCAACTGGTGCATATTTCCAACGGGCGGGAAGAGTTTGGCGATCCGCACCACAGCGATTTTATTACAGCGATGCCGAGTTCCTATCGGGATGCTCCTTGGATTGAGGTGGAAGCTAAGCTGAAGGAAGATGCGATCGCTAAACTGCGCGAAATTTGGACTCCTGTCTTTGGTACTGCACCTGCACCCAAACCGACCGAGGACAAGCCAATAGACGAAACTCCCCAGAAAACTAAGCAAAAGAAACGTTCCCTTAAGAAGGTTGAACAATCGGAGGAGCAGCCCCAGAAAACTAAGCAAAAGAAACAACCAGCCAAAAAGGTTGCAAAAAACAACAGCGAACTTTTGAGTGCCAACTTAAGCGGCGAGTAAAGGTGATGCTAGCAGATAAAAGGCGAGCGATTTATCGGGATGAGAGGATGTCTGAAAAGTCATAATCGAGACGCTTAGAGGGTGCCGATCCCCCTTGCATCCCCCTTAAAAAGGGGGACTAAGACTTGATTCTCCCCCCTTGAAAAGGGGGGCTGGGGGGATCAAACTAACTTTGACACTTCTGAGACATCCTCTGAGGCGCACCCCTCGACCCAAGCTACAACTTATTTGCCGCTTCTGCTTCTAGCTTCTGGACTTCTCTCAATCGTGCGACGGATATCATTAAGCGATCGCCCTTCTTGGAAGGCTCTCAATTGGCTTTGCATACCATGGCTATCGACATCGCGTCCCAGCACTTCTCGATAGATTTGGTTAATTTTGTCACGGGCTTCTTGACTTTGAGCAATCGAGCGACGAATATCTCTAAGTGACTCGCCATCCTGTATAGCTCTTACGTGACCTTGGATGCCTCTGAAATCACCATCCCGTCCCAGAACTTCTCGATAAATTTTATTTATCTCCGAGTAATAATTCTTTGTTGAATTACCTTGCTGCGAAGTGTTGGAACGCCAAACCTCATCCTGAGTTGCTGGTCGTCCGCAAACTACTCGGTTGGAGTTATCCACAATACATAACCGCTGCTGTGCGTGGACTGGTGCTACAAAAATAGGTGTAATGAATAATGCTGCGGTGAAGAGAGTTGTTAACTTCATATGTTTTCTCCCCTGAATATTTGTTGTATATTCACAGTACAGTTGACTTCTGTGTCCTCTCTTCACCTAAGTTACTCATCCAAGTGGGTGATTGGCAAGATCAGCAGAACTGGGGATAAATCTGTCGCCACGCTAGCACCGCAAATATAGTGTTTCTCAGTTGAATTAAAATACAGACCTAACCCCCCAACCCCCTTCCCTGCCAGGGAAGGGGGAGTTAGCCGCTACCCTTGCCGGGAGGGGTTGGGGAGAGGTCAGATTGTATTGCATCCAAAGGGTTAGGCGTAACCTTAACCCATCCTAAAGCTACTTATTTGCTGTCATCGTTGCCTATTACCTTGTCAACCAGTTCTTTTGCTCCTTCAATCAACCCAGGATTGGATTGATTGGTTGCTTTGACACTTTCTTGGTAAATTTCATCTTGCTTTTTCGGATCGCGAGCCTGCTCTGCGGCTTCTTCATAAGATTCTTCCCGAAGCTCAATTGCTGCACTGTTTCCAGAGGTACTGTCAACTTCCTGTGCAGTCAACTGTGATGCTGCATAAGCTGGCTGACTGGCAAAAATGAATATATTTGACAGACTCAGCAAACTTATCAAACCTACAACCAAAATGCTCTGGCGAAATGCTTGACCTAAAGCTGTTAAAATGCCTTGCATATAAATCTCCTCCCAATCGTTTTTGGTACAATCTGACGCTAAGCGCGATCACATTTGTCGCCTGGTGCGACATCGCTACACTGACCAAAGGCTATCTCTTAACGCCAGAAAAATCTCTTGACCAGAGAGATTTTAAAGGTTTAACTACAACACTCCCTTCTGCCGCAAGATACATTCAAGCACTGGGAAAAATTAAGGATTGTTATCGTCCGATTACGAATGGGAAAGTTTTAAATTAATAACTTAATAACTCATAGCTTTTTTTAATTTTTCAGGTAGTAAGATTCGGTTGAGGCAATTTCCCAAAAGCATCTAAAAGCAGTTGCGGAATCGCTTTTGGGCGCATCGCTGTTATATCCACCCACACCCACAGCGCCTGGGCTGTCACCAACAGCTTTTCCTCTGGCTGTTTGCGGATTTCATAGCGGCGAATGGCACGCGGGCCGCGCATCTCGGAAAGCCAGGTGGTGACTTCCAGCCACTCGCCTGCAACGGCTGGGCGCAGATATTCTATCTCAATCCGCCGCATTACGAAGACACCGCCCAACTCTTCGCAGCGTTGCTGGGTAAAGCCGAGATGTTCTGAGTGTTCAACAGCCGCCTGTTCTAGGTAATGCTGATAAACAGCGTTGTTGACGTGACCGAGGGAGTCCATCTCGTGATATCGTACCCGCAGCTGAGTTTTGAACGGTTGCATGCGATCGCTTAGTCAAGATATTTCTTTTCCATTTCCAGGCTAACCGATACTGCCGCGCCTCTTATGCTCTCTTTTGGTATAAATAACGTTTCTCAGTTGGGTGGAATATATCGCGGTTCTGACGTTCAGTGCACCTTGGTAGGGGCATGGCAATGCCATGTCCCGCCCTTGAATCTCGCCACGCCACACTGGGGATAAGTGCAATAAGTTTAATTTTGTTAGGGAAACTGCTTTATGCTGTCAAAGTATTATGGCAAGCTTTTTGGGCATCTATTGAGGTAGATTAGTTACACCCACAGTAAGAGTTTGCCGTCCATCCCTATAAATCTATTTTGCGATGGGAAATTCGGCAATTTTTTTCTAGGGATTGGTAATTGGGAAGATATATTTCCCAATTACCAATCCTCAATCCCACTTTTTTAGCCCTCTTCATCCGGTGAGTCATTCTCATCAAGTCGCTGCAACAAAGCTAGATGAAAGGCTTGCCGAGTTTGAGCATTCAGATATCTCTCTTGTAACGGTTGCCATTCCTGCCAAGCTTGGTAAGCTGTTTGATGCAGCTGTTCGGCAAGAGTTGGAAGCTGGTTTTTGACCTTAGAGTGTAAGACATCAGTCAGCACTTCGGCTAACACTACACTGTCTTGAATTTGCCCCAAGATTTCCTGAACTGATTTCACATCTTGCAGATAACCTGCATAAGCGGGGCCATAGAGGTCTGTGAATAGTTCCATCTGATAGCGAACGCGCTTTGCTTCCTTACGCAAACTGTGCAGAGCTTCCCCTTGATCTGCTAAAAGTTGCGTTACAGCTTCTGGTTCTAAATCTTTGGCAATTTTAATTTCTGGTGCTTTGACATCAGTTCCTAGCAACCAACCAGGGTGGAGAAAAAAGCGACTGACTTCCGGTAAAAGTAAATCTGGTAGAACCTGACGTAAAGGCATCTGAGCAATTTCTTGATAACTTGGATGCTTCAGCCATGTTTGGAACGACTGCTTCAGTTTCTGGTAACGCTGATGATCTAAAGTTTGGCGTACTTGCTCTAGGGCGTGGTGACGCTGTTTATTTAAAGATGCGATCGCTTCCTCTAAGGTTTTTTGCTCTTTTGAGGGTAAATTAGGATAATAACGATTTTTTAGCGCTTCCTGAAGTACGTCTATATCTCGCAACTCCCCAAGACTATGACCTATCTTCCCAATCTTGTTTTCTTGGGCTGACTTAGGAAGATCCAGCGCTGGTGCAAACCCTGTTATTGCTGAACGCAAGCGACGTATCCCGACGCGCATCTGGTGTAATGCCTCTGGGTCTTTGTCTTTAATGACATCGCTTTCGTGTTTAAGCGTTTTGTGAAAGTGTTTTTCAATCGCTAGGTAAGCCCAATCTCCTAGATTCTGGGCTTTTTCTAATGCACTCTTTTTCATGGCAATATTGCCTCATCCGTGTAAAAGATTAATAAATCCTTAAGCTCAAATTAAGCTGAATGTTCACACTAGCACATTCCTACTCAAATTTCGGTATTTCACTCTAACGCAACCAAGTAGAACTTATGATATTACCTGGGGAAGAGATCCATAAGTCGTATCGGGTTAGGGTTTCCCCAGTTTGCAGGTTTTTTATGAATGGCTTGCCAGTCCAGATTTGGCAGCTACAGAGATTTTTCGGTTCCTGAATCTCAAAGTCAGCCTCAGTTTGTTGCAACCGGAAAAACTCAATATGCCAGTGACCAGGTTCAACAGCAACACACTCGTTTGAATGTTGCTGTTGAACCTGCTTAATTGCCGTGGGCAGAAAATCGATATCTAGCACATATGATTGATAGTTATGCTGGCAGGCAAATTCTACAACTTGCTGCCAGTCATAGACTGGATCTTTCTCGCCATGTAGTTCGCTGTCGTCGCCAAAGCAGTAACCTCCAAACAGCCAAACCAGTTTTGATAATATGGTTTCTTGGCGGATGCGATCGCTTCTTAAAATTTCTAAATCTTCCTCTAGGAGGACGCGATCCGGAATGCACCACCAATATTCCCAATAAATTTGTGCATCTAGTGGTAGCGTCCGCTTGATTACTCCGGGGATGCGATCGCGTTGCTGAATCAAGCGTATTTCCTTCTTAGATGCACTCCTACCATCCGGAATCGGCAGATCCATATTTGCCGCCAGAGGATGTTTCGGCGCGATCGTCATCTCATTAGGGATGAAGGAGTCGAGGTTCAACACAGATACTCTCCGAATCGGGCTACCGCAAAGTAATCTTCTATTCTATATCTTAGAATAGGTCGGTTTTGGCTATAAATTTTTATATATAGCAATTCCAGGGTTGGATGCGATACCTCTGTAACGACATGGCAATGCTATTCCCCACGAACGTTAGAACCGCAATATATTCCATCCATCTAAGAAACGCTATATTAAATTTAAGTTTAAGCTTTTATTATCTTCGGGGAAATTAGCTAACCTGAAATCAGTCCTGATGCAGGACTATCTGAAATGGGTAAAATTCGGTGATTATTAAGAAGAGGTAAAGGAGCGTGTCGGTAACGATCCTCATTATTTTTTCTCTAGGGTTGATGCCACTGTTGATTTCAATGTGGGCGATGCGTAAAGCAGAGGAACGAACGCGATCGCGCTTGAGATCGGCTATGCGGAGGGTATCTGCTAGAGAGTTGCAAAGAATGTCAACTTCTATAGATCAGCATTATATTGAAGGAGTTGGTTATCTAATTGGCGATATAACTTGTCAATTTAATGCCCACTCTCCTTACATCCGTTGTGCTATTAATCCTAGCGGCCCTTGCCAAGATTGTTACCACTATCAATCAAGGGAATATAATTAATTTTACTCGGTTACAGTACGTTTAGAAAGGAAATTTAGCCCCAAAAAAATAGCCGCAATTGTTCCGGAAACACAAATTTCTCCTTTTGTGATTATTTCCATAACTTCTGTTATAGGAATTAACACAACTTCAATGTCTTCTGTGATATCCAAATTTTGTTTACTTCTTTGCTGAACATTTTCAGCTAAAAATAAATGTATTTTATTAGTGTCTTTGGGCGGGTTATCGTATAAAGTCGCTAGTTTAATTATTTGGTCAGCCACATAGCCTGTTTCTTCTTCTAATTCTCTAGCAGCGGCAACAACACTATCTTCTGATTCTGAAACAGCCCCAGCCGGAAGTTCTAATAATATTTCTTCGACTGCATGGCGATATTGCCGTACAAAAACAATTTCTTTTTGTGGGGTTATTGGTAAAATTACAGCAATATCTGGTCTAATATTTACAAAGTAGTCGTCTATTATTTGTTTGGTAGGTAATTCTATTTCATCTTGCCGAATTTTACACCATTGGTTGTTGACAACCATTTTTGATTTAAGAATTTTCCACTTTTTTAGACGTTTCATATAAGAGAATAGATAAAAAACGGCATACACCTTAATTTACCGTGGGGCAGGTGTCTCGCCTGCCATTATAAAACAGGTATCTTGCCTGTTTTATAGCGTTTCTCAGTTGGGTAGAATATATTGCGGTTCTGATGTTGGTAGGGACTGGGAATGCCATCAAGGTTCTAGGGACGAGGCATTGCCATGTCCCTACAGATGTATCGCACCGAACCCTTGAATTGCTGTACTATCGCGTTAACAATCAATTTGGAACTCTTCTCCAACTCTGTTGGGTGACAGAGGACGAGAAAAGAAGGATACAACAAATAATATGCGAATTAGTATTGAAACCTTCACAGTAAACAAGCGATTTCCTTTAACCATCAGTCGCGGTACGACAGCGCAGACAACTAATGTGTGGGTACGTGTAATTGAAGATGGTATTGAGGGATGGGGGGAAGGAACGCCCTTTTCCATCGGAGAACAGCGACAAACGACAGAGAGTATTTTGGAGCAATTGCAGCAAATTGCTCCAAGTTTGGAGCAATTTCATACCTGGGAGAGGCAGCAGATTGAAAGTGTGTTGCAAGAGGCACTTCTTCCTTCCTCGGCACAAGCAGCAATTGATGTGGCATTGTACGATTGGATGGGAAAGCGGTTGGAATTACCTCTGTGGCGGTTGTGGGGGTTGGATTGCTCGCGGATTGTCCCCACCTCTGTCACAATTGGGATTAATTCTCCGACAGCAGCCGTAGAGCGATCGCGCGACTGGCGACAACTGACTGGGGCAAAAGTTTTAAAGGTAAAATTGGGTAGTTCGCTGGGCATTGAAGCAGATCAGGCGATGTTGATGGCAATTCGGGAAGACGCGCCAGAGGCAATTTTGAGTGTAGATGCCAACGGCGGTTGGAATTTGGAAGATGCTGTGACGATGTGCGCTTGGCTGTCGCGTCTGGGCGTTAAATATGTGGAACAGCCGTTACCGCGAGGAGAAAATTTAGGAGTAATGGGGGAATCGCCGCTACGGGAACTAAAAGCGCGATCGCTTCTACCAATTTTTGTCGATGAAAGTTGTTTTACCAGTAGGGATATACCTCTACTCGCAGATAAAGTTCATGGCGTTAATATCAAATTAATGAAATGTGGAGGTTTAACTGAGGCGATTCGCATGGTGCATACAGCGAAAGCTTGTGGGTTGCAGGTAATGTTTGGTTGTTATTCTGACAGTGTTATTTCTAATACGGCAGCAGCGCAGCTTTCCCCACTAGCTGATTATCTGGATTTAGATTCTCACCTAAATTTAATAGACGATCCTTTTATAGGTGCATCGTTGCAAGATGGGCGACTGTTACCGAATGATTTGCCAGGGTTGGGAATAAGTAAAAATTAGAAATTAGAAATTAGAAATTAAAAATTAAATGCTAAATCCTAAACATCGAGTTGCAATTCTGCTGCATGAAGGGATTCGCGGCATTCATGGGAAAACTGGATTGGCGCTATTACGTTACAGTGAATCGCCAACAGTGGTGATAATCGATCGCCAGTGTGCGGGCGAATCTTTACGGCAATTGACTGGTATTGAGTGCGATGCTCCGATCGTGGCTTCAGTTACAGAGGCGTTAACCTACGCACCCGATGTACTTGTAATTGGCATTGCGCCGTCTGGGGGTGCGTTACCGGAGGAATGGTGGCAAGAGGTGAAACAGGCGGTGGCTGGGGGTTTGTCGGTGGTGAATGGGCTGCATACCCCGATGGCATCACCGGAACTTCAGGCATTGTTGAAAGAGGGACAGTGGATTTGGGATGTGCGCCAAGAGCCAACAGATTTAAAAATAGCAAGTGGTTTGGCGCGATCGCTTTCTTGTAAGCGTGTCCTCACTGTCGGTACAGATATGAGTGTTGGCAAAATGTCAACCAGTTTGGAACTAAATAAAGCAGCGACAAAGCGGGGTTTACGTTCTAAGTTTCTTGCTACTGGTCAAGCTGGTTTAATGATAGCGGGTGATGGTGTGCCATTAGATGCCGTGCGTGTGGACTTTGCCGCTGGTGCAGTTGAGCAGTTGGTGATGCGTTTTGGGCAAGAGTATGAGATTTTGTTTGTTGAGGGACAAGGTTCCCTGTTGCATCCCAGTTCAACAGCAACGCTGCCACTGTTGCGCGGTACGCAACCAACGGGGTTAATTTTAGTGCATCGAGCGCAACAAGCAACTATTCGCAATCATCCTCATGTGGCGATACCGCCGTTACCAGAGGTGATAAAGCTTTATGAGACAGTGGCGGCGGCGGGTGGTGCTTTTGCGGCGGTGAAGGTGGTTGCGATCGCTCTTAACACTGCTCATCTGGACACTGCAACTGCACAGCAAGTTATCGCGCAGATACAGACAGAAACTAATTTACCTTGCACAGATCCAGTCCGTTTTGGTGCCGAGTTGCTGTTAGATGCTGTTATGAATAATTAGTCAAAGACAGATGACAATTAGGGGTTGAATTATCGAGATAAATATTTTATTTTCCAATTTCTAAAAATACCTGTTGGGATTAGCGCATTGCTTCAAACATTTGGCAAAATATGAATACACTAATAGAAAAATAGATATACTATCCACCACTATGAAACCTGTCTGGAATTCCCTGGTTGCTCTTCTGCTGTTGTCATCTTCTCCCGCCACCGTGCTAGCTGAACCGACATCGCCTCCCACGGTAATAGTCACTCCAGTTCCCAAAAAGACTGAAACTAAACCAGAAGAAACCACCACCCCCGAAGTTAAACCATCTGCGGAAGAGGCGGAACCGCAACCGGGTTCGGAAGCAACCCAACCGGACACCAAACCAGAGTCCGACGCTGAGGAAAAAGCAGAGGAGGAACCGGAACCGACCCCTGAAGAAATTGCCAAGCAGCAAAAACTTATTGAAGCTGATAGTCTTTATCTGGGGGGACAATTTGCTGAAGCAGAAAAGCTGTATCGGGAAGTTAAAGCGCCATTTGCTAATGCGACCCAAAAGACTGAACGCAAAGATCCAATTACCGATGCACAACTATTACCGCCTGCGGGTAAAGTTTACTGGCGCGAGGCGCAAGCTGGTTTAGAACAAAAGCTGGAAAGTAAAATTTTCGTACCACTGCAATTTTTGGTAGAACAGTATCCGGAATTTATCCCCGGTCATGTGCAGTACGCCAAAGCGTTGCAAGAATATAACAAGACCAAAGAATCTTTACAAATTCTGGAGAAAGCAACAACTTTATATCCCGCCGAACCAACCTTACTCAAAGCGAAAATTGAAGCTTATAGAAAGCAGGAGGCGTGGTTAGAAGCTTCCCTGGCGGCGCGTCAATTTGCTTTATTAAACCCGAATCATCCGGAGGCGGCTGAGTTTACAACTTTGGCAGATGAGAATTTGAAACGTTACAAAAGGCATCTTCGCGCCGAGTTGAGAGGGAATGCGATCGCTAATGTGATCACAGGCGCTTTAAGCTATGCAGTTACTGGCAGTTTATATGGCCCTCTAACTGCTGTTGAAACTTCTGTATTAATGTTGCGTGGCGAATCTGCTATCGGTGAATCTGTAACAAAACAGGCAAAACGCCAATTGCCTCTGGTTGAAGATGAAGAGGTGTTGAAATACCTCACCGTTCGCTCATTTGGATGACCCAGTAACCAAATAAATAGCTTCAAGTGTAGCCGTACTGGGCAATTCGGCTATGGAGAAGATGCACCAACTACAGACTTAACGGCATC